>NZ_JBFRVX010000710.1:0-2796 GCF_041475345.1 Vibrio sp. 10N.222.48.A3
GTTGAGAGTGAAGTGCGGCTACACCGTTTACTTTGTAAGAACCAATCACACATAGGTTTGCCATGCGAACCATGCGGTGGAAACCTTCTTGGATGATAGAAAGCTTCGCTTGTTTCTCACCGTCACCAGGCCACATCTTGCGAACTTCTTGCATGAAGCGGTGGTTGATTTCAAAAATGATTTCCATGTGACGTGGAAGAAGACGGTTGATCAGCGATTCAGACCAAGTCTCTAGTGCTTCTGGAAGTAGTGTGTGGTTCGTGTACGCGAACGTATGTGCACTGATTTCCCATGCTTGATCCCAAGATAGACCTTTCTCGTCGATCAAGATGCGCATTAGCTCAGGAATCGCAATCGTTGGGTGCGTGTCGTTCAGCTGAATCGTTTCTTGCTTAGGCAGATCTTCTAGAGAGAAACCTGCGGCTTCGTGGCGGCGTAGAATATCGCGAACTGACGCTGCTGAGTGGAAGTACTGCTGCATTAGACGCAGTGTCTTACCTTTCTCGTGGTTGTCGTTCGGGTAAAGTACTTTAGTGATGTTACCTGCATCGATTAGCGAGTGTTGCGCTTCGAAGTAATCACCGTTGTTAAAGCTTGCTAGTGAGAATGGTGCAATTGCCTGACATTCCCAAAGACGCAATGGGTAAACCGTGTTTGACTCGTAACCTACGATTGGTAGATCCCAAGGCATTGCTTTTACTTCCATACCTGGAACCCAAGTACGAACTTCTTTACCGTCGATGAATTCAACTTCTACATGACCGTAAAAACCAATGTGTTGTGCTAGCTCTGGACGAGCGACTTCCCATGGGTAACCTTCAACACCACGCCATGCGTCTGGTGCTTCTTGTTGACGACCATCTTGGAAAGACTGTTTGAATAGGCCGTATTCGTAGTGAAGACCGTAGCCTACTGTTGGGTACTCTTGTGCAGCACAAGAATCCATAAAACAAGCAGCAAGACGACCAAGACCACCATTACCTAGCGATGGGTCGCGTTCTTCTTCTAGAAGGTCAGTTAGGTTTTGGCCTAGCTCTTCCATTGCATGAGTAATCTGTTCGTACAGACCCATGCTGATCAGGTTGTTACCTGTTAGACGACCAATCAAAAACTCTAATGAAAGGTAGTTAACGCTCTTCGCGTTTTTGATTTTTTCATCATTTTCAGTTTCTAGCAGATCAAATGTTGTCAATTCTGCTAGCGCACGCCCCATTGCTAGGTACCATGCGCGGCTATCTGCGTTTTCAATCGTTGTTGCGTAAGTTGCAGATAAATGCTTTTTAACGCTTTCTTGGAACGACACTTTATCGAAAGTTTTTTGCTGAGTTGGTTTCATTTCAGAAATCTCGCTTTTAATAGTTCTAATTCATCTGTGACATATCGTGCATGGTCACCATTAACTAAACATCCTCCCGTTAATACGACTAACTAGGAGTAGATGAGAGGGCGTAGGGGGCGTACCGATGTAAGGTTAGTGATCTGACTCTCATGTTCTAACTTCGAACAAAAAGTTGGAGTGACTAAGATCACAAGCTCCCGTTCGATAACTTAACGTTAATTGATGTGAGTTTTATTTAACCGGAATAAACTGATTAGCAAATCTGAGTTTGAGATCACGAAATTATTTTCCATATCTCATCTTTTACATAAATCTCAGTGTAAGACCGAACAAAGTCACATTCACAAACCACCACGTAATGTGAGCAAAGTCACAAATTAAGGGCGTAGAAAGCTAAAAACATGCAAGACCGCAAGGTTTCTGAGGAGAATCATAGTCGGTGCCATTTTTCTTCACGTAACATAAGCACAGACTTAAGTAATTAGGCAGATGTGATTGGGCAACTCTTTTACGGTTTTAGAATCCCCAGAACATAGGCCACGGAATAGGTGAAAAACTTCGACATGTGGATCCCTTCGAAACTGACTCGTCCCGGCCGCTTACATAATGCAATCCTACGACCTAGGGTTCTCGATCTGCTCCAGAACGCAGATTGCTATAAGCTTGTATTGTTCCGCTCTCCTGCGGGCTATGGCAAGACCACTATGGCTGCACAGTGGCTATTAGATAAGCCGAATGTGGGTTGGTACAGCATCGATGATAGTGACAACGATGCCTTCCGTTTTATCAACTACCTACTCCAATCACTCAATAAAGCGACTCAAAACTCCTGTCCCAATGCCCAAAAACTGGCAGAGAAACGACAGTTTTCATCGCTGCATTCTTTATTGAGCGAAGTATTCGCCGAGATGTCGGACTATCATCATGAATGTTTTCTTGTTTTAGACGACTACCATTTAGTCAACAATGATGACATTCAAGAAGCAATGCGCTTTTTCCTCAAACACATGCCCGACAATCTTACGCTGGTTGTAACCAGTCGGGGTACACCACCCCTAGGTACGGCAAACCTGCGCGTTCGAGACTTAATGATCGAATTAGGTAATGACTCGCTGGCTTTTGATACCGAAGAGACGACGCGCTTTTTTAATCAGCGTGTTGCCGATGGTATTGATGACACAACGGCAGACAGTATTTGTACCTATGTAGAGGGTTGGCCTTCTGCACTTCAACTTATTGCGCTGCAAGCCCAACATCAAAAACGTACGCTTGCGCAGTCTGCTGAGTCCTTCTCCCACTTTAATCAAGCCCATCTTTGGGACTACTTGGTTGAAGAGGTTTTCGACCTGTTAGACAAAGAAACTCGACAGTTCTTGATGCAGTGTTCAGTGCTTGACCACTTCAACGACGAACTGGTTTGTGCGCTAACACAACGTGAAGACGCACTGGGTATGATC
>NZ_JBFRVX010000711.1:0-3697 GCF_041475345.1 Vibrio sp. 10N.222.48.A3
CTTCTGGTCGATTTAAGCGATTAAAAGAAGACGCACTTGAATACGCGTTCTTTTTAGACTTGCTAAAGACTCAGTAGATTCTGCGTAAAAGTGAGTATTCACACCATTTTGTCGCCATTTAGGGGCGACAAAATGGCGACAGAAATTATTAAGCATGCTTAAATACGATTAATCATGAAACCCACCAAATCAGCAAGCCCTTGAAAAGCAAGCAATCACAAGGGTTTACGAGAGGTATAAAAACAAATGAAAGTAATTAGCTTCAACATCAATGGCCTTAGAGCCCGTCTTCATCAGCTTCAGGCTATTATCGATAAGCACCAACCTGATGTGATTGGTCTACAAGAGATCAAAGTGCACGATGAAGCCTTCCCACTAGCCGATGTTGAAGCTATGGGTTACAAGGTTTACTTCCACGGCCAAAAGGCTCACTACGGTGTGGCTATGCTGTGTAAGCAAGAGCCGATTTCGGTACAAAAAGGCTTTCCTACAGACAATGAAGACCATCAAAAACGCATGATCATGGCGACGTTTGAAGACGACAATGGTGAGAAGATCACTGTGCTAAATGGTTACTTCCCTCAAGGCGACAACATCAAGCATGAAACCAAATACCCGTACAAGCGAGAGTTCTACAAAGACTTAATGACGTACCTGAACGATTACCACAACAAAGATGAACAAGTGATCGTAATGGGCGACATTAATATCAGACCTACCGATATTGATATCGGTATTGGTGAACCTAATGCGAAACGTTGGTTGAAAACCGGTAAATGTTCTTTCCAACCAGAAGAACGCGAATGGTTGAAAACATTGATGGATTGGGGCTTTGTGGACAGCTTCCGTTTGCTACACCCTGAAGTGAACGATCAATATTCGTGGTTTGATTACCGCTCAAAAGGTTTCGTGGACAACCGTGGCCTGCGTATTGATGTAGTCCTAGCAACTCAAAAGCTTGCTGATAAGTGTACTGAAGCGGGCATCGACTACGAGCTACGCGGCATTGAAAAACCGTCAGATCACGCTCCGATTTGGTCGACGTTTAAGTAGTTACTTTTAGGTAACAAAACTTAGCCATATAAAAAAGAGAGGAGTTAATATCTCCTCTCTTTTTTCTTCGTGACTCGATCTGCCATATACCTAATTAAGCGGCCAAGCGGTCGTGCCGTCAACATCTAACGGCGTCTTAGCAAATTCATCTAAGCAATAGCCTTGATTAGATGATGCAAAATATGTCAAAGGCATGTTACTTAGACTAAGAGCAGTGACTTGTTGCTTCGCTTTATCACTGAAACTGAATCCCCACATATCTAAGTATTGTGTCATATCCCTTTCTGCAACGTAGCTTAATGCGATAAGTAACCAGTCATTGTTGGTGATGCCTTCGGCTTCCTGTTTGGTGTAATCTGAAAAACCAATCGAGCCTTTACCGTTGTTCCAAAGAGTATCACTGGCTTTCAAGCGATTAAACTCGCGTTCAATCAAGTGTAAGCGCCCTAGTAAATGCCAACCTGAATTCAATACACCTTGCTGCTCAGTCAACATCATCATTTGAATGAACATACGAGCCCCCCAACTCCAACCCGTTTGATTTTGAGCCGCCATAAAAGCGTTTGGATCTGGTTGAGTTCGGCTCTGCTGTAAAAGTTGATACTGCCCTTTAAAGTCTAGGCTTTGGCAAGACGATACCTTTGTCGTGTCTTTGTAATACTTTGATTTACTAAAATACGAATAATAGTTGGTTGTTGAGTGGCCTTCCCATCCAGCGAATCTAAAACGTCCTCTTTCCAGTCCATGACCAAGCTCGTGCAAATCACCATGCCCTAGAGGATGAAAAGACCAATAAGCATCGTAAGGGTTTCCTGAACAACCGTAACCACAAGTCGCTTGATCGGCATTCATGTGCTTCACAATATCAATGTTCGCAATTTCCCAACCCTTTGCCTCTCCGTATTGATGAATTTCAGCAATTTCATCAATTCCTGGCCCTTTGAAACCTGCAAGTGCATGAGGAAGGTTGTGTACGTAACGCTCAGTGGCGAGAGCCATATCATGCGGCTGTGCCCAATCAGAAGCTCCAATAGACTCTTTCATCTTGTCTAGCTTAGAGTGAACTTCAAATCCGGGAGTCACCAACTCAGCCCAATCAAACTTTCCTTCTTCAAGCTGCGCGACAAAGCTATCGTTGTCCGCTTTACTTCGCCAAACAGGGTGTTGGGCAACATTTTCAAAACGGAGCTCTACATCGATATCGTTGGTATCAAAATGAACTTGTAATGTCCCGCCATAGGCAGAGGTCAGGTATATCGTTTCTCCATGTTTTACGGGGTAAGTTACCGAAGTCAAAAACTTCGGCCTTGCATAGCCGTCTTTACCCGAAAACTCATGAGTCGCACCACTACGTAGTGTGTTAAGGGCAATCGACGTTGCCACTTTGTTATTATCTAATCGCGTCACTTTGATCGTCTTACCCGGTAAGGCGTATACACCCGCCGCACGGAAATTTCTCTTTGACTCTAAAGTAATATTCTTGCTGATGAGAGGGACATTCTTAAAGTTCTTGGTGCTGAAGTTCCCTAAACTCGGCTGTGCTGCATTATGTTGTCGAGTGTTGTATGTCGCGTAATCACTGTAATACGATCGAAGAAAGTCGATTCTATCTGTTACGTCTTTACCCATTGGGTACTTAACGTCTTGTCGGTAGCGATCAGCAAGTAGCAGTAACAGCTTTTCATATTCGTAGTTCTTGGATGCAAAGAGATCAATTTTTTTGCTATCAAGCGTCGTTAGGTGTGAACGAATACTGTTCGCTGCCTTATAGAACTCTTCATCCATGTTGGACTCATCTGGGCAAGATTTGTCATCACATAAATTTAAGTCAACAGTGAAACTATCGAGTTTCAGGCGCTGTAAAAGTGCTTGCTGTTTGACGATATTATCTGGCATGCGATCAATCAGTTGCGTTGAATCCCAATTTGACAGCCCTAGCCTGCGCCAATAGTTATCACCAACATACGTCATATGCATTTCTGCAAATAGTGCGTTGCCTAAGTCCGTCATACCGCCATCAAGATGCAAGTACAGCACGGGAATCTTTCTGTTGAACGCCAAACGTAACCCCGTCATTACATCGTTAATTTCGTCACCATCATTTAACTTTTGAGACAAAATCAATAAATCAGGGTTGTTCGTTTCAATACATTGGCTTAATTTGCTGCCGTCACAGGCGTTATCATCATTGATAACCATCGAAGGATTGATGTTGCTCGTTAGCCAGTTTCGCGTTGCTTTGTCATCAGGAAAATAATAAGACTGATCCATCTGAGCCAAGACAACATTCTTAGGTGAACTTGTGCCTGATGCCCAACCCACCAAGTTTTTCAACCACACTTCCATTTCTGCGTTGACTGAATCCGTTGAACGTTGCTTAGTTCGAAATGGGTTACTTGCTAACGCAGCGTAACGACTACCGCTCGATGTATAACCTGCAATACCAATCGCAAGCTCTTGGTCAGTATATCCACTCTGCATCGCTTTATTGGTTTGCAGGATGACATCGTTGAAGCCGTAAGTTGGTAAGATTATCGCGGCATCGTGTGTTGGATCCCAATGAAGATTGCGCAGCGGCGTGCCGTCTGAATTTTTAGACAGAGACTGTTTAATTTGACTGTAATCAGATTTGTATTGGGCCTGT
>NZ_JBFRVX010000712.1:0-1007 GCF_041475345.1 Vibrio sp. 10N.222.48.A3
ATAGAATAACAAGTTCAGTTTTTTGAGTTAGTTGACTGGTATTACGGAACAAATGACCGAGTGCCGGGATATCACCAAGAAATGGAACTTTTGAAGTCATGTCACTGGTGTTTGATTTCATCAATCCGCCAATAACAACCACATCACCATCTTGCGCTCGAATCACGGAGTCAGACTCACGAATAGAGCTTTTAGCCAACGGCAGCGTCACAACACCAGTTGTTGAGCCAAGATTAAGCTCTTTCACTTCCTCTTCCACCTCAATCACTGCGGGGTGAACATGCAGGAACACATTTCCTTTATCATCGATCTGCGGCGTCACATCCAAAGAAATACCGGAGAAGAACGGGGTTAGCTCAACTTCAGGGGCAACATTCGCGTTATCACCACTACCGACCGAACTTGATAAATTCGTCACGAAATATTTATCTATACCCACTTTTATAACAGCTTTCTGGTTATTAGCTGCTGTCACTCTTGGGCTAGATAACACATTCAAGTCACCCTGTGTATCCATAAAACTCAATACAGCTTCAAAGCTACCACCGGAAACAACGAGGTTAGATTGACCACCTAAAGCGGTACCGATGGGGTCCATGCCTGGTAGTTTGCCTGGGATGATCGTACCAGCTGCATTTTTAACGATAGAACCCATACCTAGCGTGTAGTTAGTACCGTTCGACGAAAACATCTTGGTCCAGTTAATGCCTTGTTGATAGCCGTCACTAAGTGTCACTTCCATAATTTTGGCTTCCAAGATAACTTGGCGCTGCAGACGTTTCTGAGAAATACCAAGGAACTCACGAACCTCTCGGATTTCATCGGGGTAAGCACGTACCGTAATCACACTCGCTTGTGGCGTAACCACAACGCTTTGCCCATCACCAGAACCAATTAAGTGAGCGACTGCCGCTTCAAGCTGCGGCCAAAAATCACTTTCAGATATCGTTTCAATCTCCGTACCACCGTTAGATGTGGAGCTAGACGAATTCGAGTTCGAGTTCGAG
>NZ_JBFRVX010000713.1:0-4067 GCF_041475345.1 Vibrio sp. 10N.222.48.A3
AAACACACCTTCCTGATGATGAAATGACAAACCTTATCACTTTAACAAATGTATCAACGGTTCAGAAAGTGTTAATTTAATCACACTATTCGTCTCTTATATTCGGATTATGCCTTTTACGCTAAGTTAATGATTTTAACGACTAGTACACGTCAGATGAGTACTATTTGACACAGTTTTTACAAGATTGAATTTGTAACATTGTGTATAGTTAGAGTTCTTAATTAAGGGATGTAAGACGCAAAATGCCAGAGATTAAACAGCTTTTTGAAAACAACTCTAAATGGTCAGAAGAAATTCGCTCTCAACGACCAGAGTATTTTACAACGCTTGAAGAGGGTCAAAGCCCTGGTTTTCTATGGATAGGCTGCTCAGATAGCCGCGTTCCAGCCGAGCGTCTCACTGGTTTGTATTCTGGCGAACTGTTTGTTCACCGAAATGTCGCTAATCAAGTAGTTCATACCGACCTAAACTGCTTATCAGTAGTGCAATACGCTGTCGATGTACTCAAAGTGAAACACGTTATTGTTTGTGGTCACTACGGCTGTGGCGGTGTTAACGCAGCGATAGATAACCCTAAACTGGGTCTTATCAACAACTGGCTACTCCACATACGCGATAACTATCTTAAGTACCGTAAGCAAATTGAATCTCTGCCTCGTGAACAATGGGGTGACAAGTTATGCGAAATTAACGTTGCAGAACAAGTCTACAATCTTGGTAACTCGACCATCATGCAAAGCGCATGGGAACGTGGACAAGATATTGAAATCCACGGTGTGGTTTATGGTATTGGTAATGGCAAGCTGCAAGATCTTGGTGTTCGTTGCTCAAGTAATGATACTTTAGAAAACAGCCATTTAGCGGCGCTTGATAAAATCCTATCGTCTCCAATCCTAGGTTAATTCTTAACGTCTAACCAATAGATATAAGAAAGAATAGATATAAAAAAGGCTCGCGTTTTGCGAGCCTTTTTTGTTTGTGTTCAACAGAGTCGTTATTACTCTTGAGGTACAACTTTACCGATGTACGGTAGGTGACGATATTTTTGTGCGTAGTCGATACCCACACCAACAACGAATTCATCTGGGATTTCAAAACCAATCCACTTTGTGTCTACAATGACTTCACGACGAGAAGGCTTGTCTAATAACGTACAAATTTCGATAGATTTAGGACCACGCAGGCTCAGAATTTCTTTTACTTTAGTCAGCGTGTTACCAGTATCGATAATGTCTTCTACAAGTAGAACATCTTTACCTTGGATGTCATCATCAAGGTCTTTCAAAATACGAACATCACGTGAGCTTTCCATGCCGTTGCCGTAGCTAGACGCAGTCATGAAATCCACTTGGTGAGTTAAATCGATAGCACGAGCAAGATCCGCCATAAAGACAAAAGATCCGCGCAATAAGCCAACTAAAACTAGATCTTCGCTACCTTGGTAGTGCTCCGTGATCTGCTTGCCTAGTTCGTTCACTCGATCCTGAACTTCTTGCTCAGAGATCATGACTTCAACTGTATGCTTCATACTGCTCTCATTTTATTTGGTGATTGCGACGAATGTTGACACTTTCGTCAGTTGTGTCGCTCAATTTTGTGCGTAAGTCTAGCACTGCTCAAATACCCACACCACCTTATGCTTCGAATTTACTGTTAGATTCTCAATGAAATGTGCATTGGTGCGTTATCCAATACTCGCATCCTTTCACATCAACACTGATCACGCTTTATGTATCAAGTTTGATGTAACTGTCTATAAAACAAGCACAAGGGATTGACCATTCACATATGCACCATTACACTCATCTTGGCTTAAATAATAATAAAATCATTAATATAAAAATTCGTTGGCAAGGAAAAACAATATGGACTCAATAACGAAGAGACCTAGAACTAGGCTTTCACCCTTAAAAAGAAAACTTCAATTGATGGAAATCGCACTTGAAGTATTCTCTCGCCGTGGCATTGGCCGCGGTGGACACGCTGATATTGCCGACATCGCTCAGGTGTCAGTAGCAACAGTATTTAACTACTTCCCTACCCGTGAAGATCTGGTTGATGAAGTACTTAACCACGTTGTTCGTCAATTCTCGAACTTCCTTTCAGACAACATTGACCTAGATATTCACGCAAAAGAAAATCTACATAATATTGCGACTGAAATGGTGACGTTAGTGGCTCAAGATAGCAATTGGTTAAATGTATGGTTCGAATGGAGTGCATCAACTCGCGATGAAGTGTGGCCTCTGTTTGTAACCACTAACCGCACTAACCAGATGTTAGTACAAAACATGTTTAGCAAGGCGATTGAACGCGGCGAAGTCTGTGACGATCACGATCCTAAACACCTAGCAAATCTATTCCACGGCATTTGCTACTCTCTATTCATCCAAGCGAAACGTGTAGATACGCAAGAAGAACTTTCGACCTTGACGGATAGCTACTTGAACATGCTGTGCATTTATAAGTAGATTCGATCTTCGAACAAAACTAAAGGGTTGGCTTTTACGCTAACCCTTTTTTATTTCCTCTCACCTAATCAGATTCCCTATTCCTTCCTTCGTCACTCTAGAGAATGACGGATATAAAGAACCACTACGCTTCACTTCGTCATCCTCAAGAGCGAGGGACGAGCGAGTTGGGGATCTCTTACAAGCATGACGACCATCTTTTCTTCAGACATTAAAAAGCCGCTGACGAATCAGCGGCTTTTAAAAACATTAGCGAGTGGCTAAAAAAAGAATTACTTCTTCTTTTTCACTGCTTTCTTATTTGGAAGGTCAGTGATTGAACCTTCGAATACTTCCGCAGCAAGACCAACAGACTCGTGTAGAGTTGGGTGAGCGTGGATAGTCAGTGCGATATCTTCTGCATCGCAACCCATTTCGATTGCTAGGCCGATTTCGCCAAGAAGTTCACCACCGTTAGTACCAACAACAGCACCACCGATTACACGATGAGTCTCTTTATCGAAGATCATCTTAGTCATACCGTCAGCACAGTCTGAAGCGATTGCACGACCAGAAGCAGCCCAAGGGAAAGTAGCAACTTCGTAGTTCAGGCCTTCCGCTTTCGCTTCTTTCTCAGTCTTACCTACCCAAGCTACTTCTGGCTCAGTGTACGCAATTGATGGAATTACTTTAGGATCGAAGTAGTGCTTCTTACCAGAGATAACTTCAGCAGCTACGTGACCTTCATGCACACCTTTGTGAGCAAGCATTGGTTGACCAACAACATCACCGATCGCGTGGATGTGAGGAACGTTAGTACGCATTTGCTTATCAACGTTGATGAAACCGCGCTCATCAACTTCGATACCCGCTTTTTCAGCGTCGATAAGTGCACCGTTTGGAACACGACCGATAGCAACAAGAACAGCATCGTAGCGCTCAGCTTCTGCTGGTGCTTTCTTGCCTTCCATTGAAACGTAGATACCGTCTTCTTTCGCTTCAACCGCTGTCACTTTAGTTTCAAGCATTAGCTTGAACTTATCTTTAATGCGCTTAGTGAATACTTTAACGATGTCTTTATCCGCAGCAGGGATAACTTGATCGAACATCTCAACAACTTCAACTTTAGAACCTAGAGAGTGGTAAACCGTACCCATCTCAAGACCGATGATACCACCGCCCATGATAAGCAGTTTTTCTGGCACTTCGTTTAGCTCTAGTGCATCCGTAGAGTCCCAAATACGTGGGTCTTCATGTGGGATGAACGGAAGTTTGATTGGGCGAGAACCCGCAGCAATGATTGCGTTGTCGAAGTTAACTGTCGTTGCTTCGCCTTCGCCTTCAACAAGAATGCTGTTAGGACCAGTGAACTTACCAAAACCGTTAACAACTGTAACGTTACGCATCTTAGCCATACCGCCAAGACCGCCAGTCAGTTGATCAACTACTTTTTCTTTCCAGATACGGATCTTGCTGATGTCCGTCTGTGGCTCGCCGAATACAACGCCGTGCTCTGCCATCGCTTTTGCTTCTTCAATTACTTTAGATACGTGAAGAAGTGCTTTTGATGGAATACAACCAACGTTTAGACATACACCACCAAGAGTGCTGTAA
>NZ_JBFRVX010000714.1:0-2171 GCF_041475345.1 Vibrio sp. 10N.222.48.A3
CAAGGAGTGTTTTATGACGATAGCAACCTCAAGAACGCTGTTGGTACCTTATACCGAACAGCTACAACACGACTTTATCAAGTTGAATTGCTGCCCCGTTAATCGTTCTGAAATGAATGGGCCGCACTCTATTGCCTCTGCGAAGTTCTTATTTCAAGAGATACTGCAAGACAACGTCGGCTTCTGCCGCGCTATCATCCACAACCAAACCCGTGAATATCTTGGGCATGTCTTTATTTCATCAGAAGAGGGTAGGCATGAGCTTGGCTTTATTTTGGATAAAGAGTATTGGAATCGCGGCTTTGCTAGTGAGGTGCTAAAACCATTTTTAAGTTTGGTGTGTTTTGAAGAGCGCCTAACGAATGTTGTTGCGACTGTGAATGTCGGCCACAACCCATCGATTAAGTTATTAGAAAAACTAGGATTTGAATTTAAGGAAACCAAACAAGATTCGTTTGGCCCTTATCATGAATATAGCTATAACGCGCACTGCGACGTTACATTCTATGAGGCTGTAGCTCAAACCGCATAGAGCGGAAGCCGACCATGGTCAGTTTTCCTTGGTATAGGTCATCACCTAATGCCGAAAATTCAAAATGGTACACAGTATGCCAGCGCCAAATGGTCGTGAGTTCATGGCGCATCTTAAGTTTATGACCGTTGAAGGCAACGCTTAATAGCTGCAAGTCGAGCTCTTTACACTTTCTCGCAATGGCAGCTTTCGCAAGCTCGGATTGCCTGCGCTGCTGCCAAAACAGAAAGCAAAAGAAGCACAGCATCAAAATAGCCACTAAGTTATCTATCATTTAGTCCATACTTCCTTTTATCTTTCTATTCCAATTGTGTTTTGAGCTCGTTGTTACGAGCTACTGAGCTGTTCTGTCTAGTTTTTATTGCGACTTAGCCGCTTGTTGTAACTCAATCAATGCATTTGCGAGTTCTGGTGATGGGTTCGAATTCAACAACGGCAAAAATACCATTCTTAGTGTCGGAATCATCACTAAATCTGCAAATAACTGATTGAACAGGTTTTGGTTGCCTGTTTGTGCGAGACGTAACAAGAATTGCTCGGCAATCGCTGGATCTTGTAGTGCGTGCCAGCTGCGACCCGCTAAACCAATTAACACCTCTTGGTGGCTTAAGCGTGGACTAGCGAGAACTTGGTTAATGATGTTATTCGCGATTCCTTGTTCTGCACCGGAAAGGGCACGAACCAAAGCTGACAGTAAGAACAGATCCGGCTCTTGACTGTTAATCTCATTGTCTGCCATCTCTTGTAAGCGTTGAGCGAGCTTATCATTGATTTGCGTGTGCTCAAGCGCCCCTAGTGTTGCGTATAGCGGCTCTGATGGCAGTTTATTCAATGCCTTGCGAATAGCGACACCGTTTTGCTGACTGCCTAAGCGAGCACACATATCGGTGATGCCTTGAAGACCAACGGTTTTCCAGTTGTCCCAACCTAGGTCGCCAGTGAAGTAGTGTTGAGCGTGTTCGTAATATTGGCTCGTCGCTAGGTCTAACCCTGCTCTTACTTGGCTATGAAATACGGCCATTTTGTCTTCTGAAGGCTTGAAGGTATATGGGTTGTTAGACAGCTTTTGTTGTTGCTCTTCGCTGATATCACCGTTCAAACGTGTGCCCATCGCTTCGATAACAAACTTAAGAAAATTACCCACATCCCCTTGATGCAGTAAGCCTCTTTCATCGAGTTTGAATTTTAGGAACCAGATCCAAGGTTGCTTGTGTTCGTTCCAGTAGCTAATCGCTAAGTGAGCTTGTTTCTGAAGTGGAAACGGGTATGGCTGTTTCCCCTGCTCAACATCAGAGAATAGGGTGTTGTCGATTTTCTGGATACGACGACCTAGGTCGTAGATGTCGTATTGGCAACCGCTATTCTTTAGTAACTGAGTGAGCGTGTGAATGGTTTCCATAGTAATAAAGCTCCTAACTTTCTTTCCTAAATAGATGGTACTCTATGCCCCAATTTCAAGGTCACTAGATAAATAACTTGGTGAAAAATGACAGCTGCCACAAAGTTACCTCCTTTACTTCAACAATTAGAACAACAAATGCGCCAATGTTCGCTATGGAGTGAACTTCCGCCTTCGAATGAAGCTTTGGCGAGCGTTGAGCCTTTTGCGATTGACTCGCTACAACCAGAAGAGTGGTTG
>NZ_JBFRVX010000715.1:0-676 GCF_041475345.1 Vibrio sp. 10N.222.48.A3
TTGAAGTAGTCTCAAGGAAGAACATGCGTTATTTCCCAATGTTTTTGGATGTAGAGAATAAGCCAATTCTAGTGGTTGGTGGGGGCGAGGTTGCTTGCCGAAAAGTCGACAGTTTGCTGCGAGCGGGTGCTAATGTAACTTTGGTTTCTCCTAAGGTCGCACCTTACTTAAAAGAGCTAGCCGATGAAGACAAACTTCGTTGGGTTCAAAATTTTTACTCGTCACAGCTTATCTCGAAAAACTACTTACAAGTGTGGGCAACGACCGACAACCCAAACCTAAATCATCAAGTACATAATGATGCAAAAAAAATGGGTATTCTTGTCAATGTGGTCGATGACTTACCCTATTGTGACTTCATCACACCCTCAATGATAAATCGCGGACGAATCCAAATAGCGATCTCAAGTGGGGGAGCATCACCTGTTTTGGTGAGAAATATTAGAGAAAAACTCGAAACTGTATTGCCACAGAACATAGGTTTGATAGCGGACTTCGGTGCATCAAAACGCAATTCAATTAAAGAGTCCTTTCCTACTGTTGATGAACGCCGAAAATTCTGGGAGCGCTTTTTGTCGTCCAGTTTTATTAATCAAGTGACGGATAGGGATCAACTTGAATCGTACTATCAACAGTCGTTGACTGAGCAAGTTGATAGTGAAGGGCAGGTCACTTG
>NZ_JBFRVX010000716.1:0-1303 GCF_041475345.1 Vibrio sp. 10N.222.48.A3
GTTGAGTCGCTACAGATAGCACGTTCCGCACAAAGTAATGCAATGGATTACATCCCAATTACGGTTATTTTGATGGGCTTTTTGGAGATGAATGGTGCCAGTGTGTGGCTTATTCATGCCATTGGTGTTGCATTTATTCTGGGGCGTGTGATTCATGCAAAAGGTATTCTGGCAAAAAACTTAAAGGGTAGAAAAGTGGGCATGGTGTTGACGCTTATCTGCATGATCTCTTTGATTGTCCTAAACTTAGCTTACCTACCTTTTGATAAAATGTTCTAGGGAGCATTATGGCATTGCGCCTTCCCCCTGCTTGGGCGATTGTCCTTGCAGGTCTCATACTGAACGTCATGGCTATTGTCATGTCGAGCTTGGTGCTCGACAAAATTGAAGCGGAAAAATCGGAATACAACGATCGTAAATACGGTAATGTGTACTCAATACAACTGGCCTGGAATACGATCGAAACCTTAGAGCGCAAGCGTGAAGCCATTCTGATCCACCTAGATAAACCCTCAACAGAAACCGCTCAACCTGCCACCATCCTCGATGAAGCGCTGCGCGGCCAACTCCGGAGTTGGGTGAGTGAGGAGGTGCCAGCCATCTCGTTGGCTAATTTACCCAAGCTTATGATGCTGATAAACAGTGCTCAAGAAGCCCAACGAGCACGAATTGATGACTACTATTTGGATAATCTGACCTTGGTTGAATTAATCCAAAGGCTCGATGAAAAAATGGCTTTCTACAAGAATATTGCCCTGTTTCTTCAGGTGTTTGGTTTAGCACTTATCTTAGCTCGCGACCTCGCTAGAAGGCCTTAGTATCTATTTATCTACCACTTACTTAGCTACCTAGTTATCTACCCATCGACTGGTATCGCTAGCGAGACTCACTTGGCAGGTTAGGGTGCTGCTGGCCTTGGTACTTCTGTAATTGTTCTTTTAGCCCTTTAAACGTGCTCAGTGCACTATCAATCGATAATTTGTTCATTAACCAATTTGGCAGGATGCCACCTGCGTTCGCGTAAGCGGTATAGGTGATATAGGTATTACCATTGGTGAGCGGTTGCAGAGTCCATAAGGCATCTACATCATAAATTCGAATGTACCCCGACTCTTTCGCCAAATAATCAGACGCATCCTTGATCGACAAGACAAACTGCCCATCCTCGATGCTATATTTTGAGTAGGTCACCATATCGCGATCTCTGGCAGGCCAAGGCGCTTTGAACTGGGTATAGACGATATTTTCATCCTCAGATATCTGCATCAAAACACGACTTTCCGATACGTTATCTATCCAGTTT
>NZ_JBFRVX010000717.1:0-7674 GCF_041475345.1 Vibrio sp. 10N.222.48.A3
GTCCTACTGGTAGTGGTAAAACCCTACTGGCTGAAACACTGGCTCGTTTCCTAGACGTTCCTTTCACAATGGCAGATGCAACAACACTAACCGAAGCGGGTTATGTGGGCGAAGATGTTGAAAACATCATCCAGAAGTTGCTTCAGAAATGTGATTACGACGTAGCGAAAGCGGAACGCGGCATTGTTTACATCGATGAAATCGATAAGATTTCTCGTAAAGCTGAAAACCCATCGATCACGCGTGACGTGTCTGGTGAAGGTGTACAGCAAGCTCTATTAAAACTTGTTGAAGGTACAGTGGCTTCAGTTCCACCTCAAGGTGGTCGTAAGCATCCACAGCAAGAGTTCTTGCAAGTGGACACGTCTAAGATCCTATTTATCTGTGGTGGTGCGTTTGCCGGCCTAGATAAAGTGATTGAGCAACGTGTAGAAACAGGTTCAGGTATCGGCTTTGGCGCAGAAGTGCGTTCAAAAGACGAAACCAAAACTATCGGTGAACTGTTCACTCAAGTAGAACCTGAAGATCTAGTGAAGTATGGTTTGATTCCAGAATTCATTGGTCGTCTACCTGTTACAACAACACTGACAGAGCTTGATGAAGAAGCGCTAATCCAAATCCTTTGTGAGCCAAAGAATGCACTGACAAAACAGTACGCTGCATTATTTGAACTTGAGGATACAGAGTTAGAATTCCGTGAAGACGCCCTACGCGCAATTGCGAAGAAAGCAATGAACCGTAAAACGGGTGCTCGTGGTCTACGCTCTATCTTGGAAGGTGTTCTACTAGAAACTATGTACGAACTGCCATCTTCAACTGATGTAAGCAAGGTTGTGATTGATGAGTCGGTAATTAATGGTGAGTCAGAACCACTATTGATTTACAGTAACTCAGATAACCAAGCAGCTGTTGCAGAGTAGGTCTTTTTAAGACTACACACTCAAATTGAAAAAGGAGGTAAGCAATTACCTCCTTTTTTTTATTCTTCCATTGAATCCAGTCGTTTAAGCCCCATATACTGCTTTATAAGTTAAAGCGGAAGAGAGAAATATATGAACTTGGAACGTTCCGAGCGTATCGAAATCCCCGTGCTACCTCTACGTGATGTAGTGGTTTACCCACACATGGTTATTCCATTGTTTGTTGGTCGTGAAAAATCGATTACTTGCCTTGAATCGGCAATGGAAGCTAACAAACAAGTACTACTTGTAGCGCAGAAAGAAGCGGACACTGATGAGCCTTCAATCGACGACCTATTTAACGTAGGTACAGTCGCTACTATTCTTCAGTTGCTAAAGCTGCCAGATGGTACCGTAAAAGTACTTGTCGAAGGTCAGCAGCGTGCAAAAATTCACCAGTTCAAAGAGAGTGAGTTTTTCTTAGCGGATGCCGAATACGTTGTAACCTCAGAACTTGACGAAAAAGAACAAGAAGTGGTTGTTCGCAGTGCGATCAATCAATTCGAAGGCTTTATTAAGCTGAACAAAAAGATTCCACCAGAGGTTCTAACCTCGCTGAACGGTATTGATGAGGCTGCTCGCCTTGCTGATACGATTGCTGCGCACATGCCACTTAAACTGGTAGATAAGCAGCACGTTCTAGAAATTTCAGATGTGACGGAACGCCTGGAATTCTTGATGGGCCAAATGGAGTCAGAAATTGATATCCTGCAAGTTGAAAAACGCATCCGTGGCCGCGTTAAGAAACAGATGGAAAAGTCTCAGCGTGAGTACTATCTGAATGAGCAAATGAAAGCGATTCAGAAAGAACTGGGCGAGATGGACGACGCGCCTGATGAATTCGAGACTCTGAAGAAGAAGATCGAAGATTCTAAGATGCCTCAAGAAGCTCGTGAAAAAACTGAGCAAGAACTGCAAAAACTGAAAATGATGTCGCCAATGTCTGCTGAAGCAACAGTAGTACGTAGTTACATTGATTGGATGGTAGGCGTTCCTTGGGCTAAGCGTTCAAAAGTTAAAAAGAATTTAGCGAAAGCGGAAGAGATCTTAAACGAAGATCACTACGGCTTAGAACGTGTTAAAGAACGTATTCTCGAATACTTGGCAGTACAAAACCGTATCAACAAACTTAAAGGTCCAATCCTTTGTCTTGTTGGTCCTCCTGGTGTTGGTAAAACTTCACTAGGCCGTTCGATTGCCGCGGCAACGGGTCGTAAGTACACACGTATGGCGCTAGGCGGCGTTCGTGATGAAGCTGAGATTCGTGGTCACCGTCGTACGTACATCGGTTCACTTCCGGGTAAATTAATCCAGAAGATGTCTAAAGTTGGTGTTAAGAACCCACTGTTCCTATTAGATGAAATCGATAAGATGTCTTCTGATATGCGTGGCGACCCATCTTCTGCGCTTCTAGAAGTACTAGACCCTGAGCAAAACAACGCATTTAACGATCACTACCTAGAAGTCGATTACGATTTATCTGATGTGATGTTTGTTGCAACGTCTAACTCGATGGATATTCCGGGCCCACTATTGGACCGTATGGAAGTGATTCGCCTGTCGGGTTACACAGAAGATGAAAAGCTGAACATTGCCAAGAGCCACCTATTGGACAAGCAAGTTCAACGCAACGGTCTTAAGCCTCATGAGATTGAGATTGAAGACTCTGCAATCATCGGCATCATTCGTTACTACACGCGTGAAGCGGGTGTGCGTAGCCTAGAGCGTGAAATCTCTAAGATCTGTCGTAAAGCAGTGAAGAATATCTTGTTAGGCAGCGACCTTAAATCTGTAACGGTTAACATTGATAACCTGAAAGAGTACTTAGGTGTGCAACGTCATGACTTCGGTAAAGCGGATGAAAGCAACCGTATCGGCCAAGTAACTGGCTTAGCATGGACGCAAGTAGGTGGCGATCTACTGACCATCGAAACTGAATCAATGCCAGGTAAAGGTAAGCTAACGCAAACCGGTTCACTAGGCGATGTGATGAAAGAGTCGATTCAAGCGGCAATGACAGTGGTTCGCTCTCGTGCGGAAAATTTGGGTATTAACACCGATTTCTACGAGAAACGTGACATTCATGTTCACGTACCGGAAGGTGCAACGCCAAAAGATGGCCCGAGTGCGGGTATCGCAATGTGTACTGCATTGGTCTCTAGCTTAACGGGTAACCCTGTAAAAGCAGAGGTTGGTATGACCGGTGAAATTACCCTTCGTGGTGAAGTTTTACCTATCGGTGGCTTGAAAGAAAAGCTGCTTGCAGCGCACCGCGGTGGTATTAAAACGGTCTTGATTCCTAAAGACAATGAACGTGATTTGGAAGAGATTCCAGACAACGTAATCGCTGACTTGAAGGTGATTCCGGTTCAATGGATTGATGAAGTACTGAAAGTCGCACTAGAACGAGATCCGTCAGGGGTCGAGTTCGACGTGAAAAAATAGTGATGCATAGCAAAAATAAGTAAAGAATTACGCTGATAGACCCGAAAAGGCTTGTCAGCGTTTTTTTTGGACGCTAAGTTATTCGACTAAAGCGGCAGCCCTTTTGTAATAAGGCTTGCGGCTAAATTAAAACCAAAATGGAACGTACAGTCATCGAGAAGTAGTCACAGATGACACATAGGGGAAAAACAGTGAATAAAACACAACTAGTAGAATCAATCGCAGAAAACGCAGACATCTCTAAAGCTTCAGCTGGTCGCGCTCTAGACGCTTTCATCGAAGCAGTTGGCACAACGCTACAATCAGGCGACCAAGTTGCACTTGTTGGCTTTGGTACTTTCAGTGTTCGTACTCGTGCTGCTCGTACAGGTCGTAACCCAAAAACTGGTGAAGAGATCCAAATCGCAGAAGCTAAAGTACCTGGCTTCAAAGCGGGTAAAGCACTTAAAGACGCATGTAACTAATTTTTGTTGCTGAAACCTCGAGTTTTGTGAGGGGAAGGCAGTAATATGCGTTTACTGTTTGAACAATGATGTTTCATTTTTAAACAGTATATGTGCAAAGCACATTGAACTTATTTAAATTATGCGCATCCTACTGATGCGCATTTCTTTTTCTGATAATATCGCGTGAATAGATTTTTATTTTGAAGCCAATGCTTCATATCCGGAGAGCACTTAAATTATGATGGATCGATTACGCGAAGGCGTGAATAGCATCGCGGTAAAAATTATCCTTGGGTTGATTATCCTGTCATTCGTATTCGCAGGTGTAGGCAGCTACATCACCGGTGGCGGTAACAACGCAGCAGCTAAAGTTGGCAACACAGAAATTGCTCGTGGTGAGTTCGAACAAGCTTACCAAAACGAACGTAATCGCATGCAATCTCAACTTGGCGATTACTTCGCTCAAATGCTTGCAGACCCTACATACGTTGAGTCTTTCCGTAAGTCAGTACTTGATCGCATGATCAACGATGTTCTACTTGAGCAGCAAGCAGAGTCTCTAGGCCTACGAATCAGTGATTCTCAAATCCGTACCATGATTCTAGAAATGCCTCAGTTCCAAACGGCTGGTCAATTTGACCAAGAAGTTTACCAATCGGCATTACGTCGTGCAGGTTTCAGCGCAGAAAGCTTCGCTGAATACATGCGTCGTGACCTAATGCGTAACCAGCTTGTTACTGCACTTCAAGGCAGTGAATTTGTTCTTCAAGGCGAAATTGATATTCAGAGCAAGCTTATTGCTCAAACTCGTGACATTCGTACAGTGACACTGTCTGTTGCTGACCTAGCGAAAAATATCGAGTTAACTGACGAGCAAATCGAACTGTACTACCAAGAGAACCCTGCGGCTTACACTCGTCCAGAGCAGGCCAAGGTGTCTTACATCGAACTTTCTGCTGAAGCTCTTAAATCGCAGCTTGAAGTTAGCGATGAGGAAGCACAGAAATACTACCAAGAGCACCTAGACAAGTACTCTACTGAAGAGCAACGCAAAGTTAGTCACATCCTAGTTCAAGGTGATGACGAAGCGAAAGCACAGTCTATCTTAGACGAGCTAAATGCAGGCGCTGATTTTGCTACGCTAGCAGAAGAGAAATCTGACGACTTCGGTAGTGCAGACGTTGGCGGTGACCTAGGTTGGATTGAACGTGATGTTATGGACCCAGCATTCGAAGACGCGGCTTTCGCTCTTGTGAATATTGGCGATACAACTGGCCTAGTTAAATCTGATTTTGGCTACCACATCATCAAGCTAGATGAACTAAAAGCATCTCAAGCTCAGCCTTACACTGAAGTAGCGGCAGAGATTAAGACAGAGCTTCTAGACCAACACGCAGTTGATCAGTTCTACGAGCAACAGACTGAACTTGAAAAAGTAGCGTTTGAATTCCCAGATTCTCTAGACGACTCTGCTGAAGCTATCAACGCAAAGATCACGACGACTGATTTCATCTCTCAAGCTGATGCTCCAGAAGTTCTGATGACGCCTGCAGTAATGCAAGCTATCTTGAGCCCTGAAGTGAAAGAAGACGGTTTGAACTCTGAAGTTATCGAAGTGGCTCCTGAGCACGTTATTGTTGTACGTGTAGAAGAGACTCGCGACGAAACAGTTCTTCCTTTAGCAGAAGTGAAAGATCAAGTTGTAGCTGCATTGTCTGCTGTAAAAGCAGAGCAACAAGCGGTAGAGCTAGGTGTTTCTCTAGTGAACGAACTCAAGCAAGGTAATGAAGCGGTACTGGCGGATAACAGCCTTGAGTTTACTGAACTTGAAACCATTGACCGTAATTCTCCATTAGCTGCATCTGTATTCGCTCTAGTGAAACCAGAAGCCGGCCAAGCTGTGTTCGGACAATCTAAAGACCAAGACGGTAACATCGTTGTTGTTGAGCTTTCTAAAGTAACGGCTGAAATCAACCCTGCTTACAGCACACAACTTGGTGCACAGTTAGAGCGCGTTGGTAATCAACAAGACCTTACTAATGTACTAAACGTACTGCGTAAAAATGCAGACGTTGAATACTACATCGTTGGTCAAGCTCAATAAGCTTTGAATTTACTCGGTAGTCTTCTGCCGAGTAATGCAACTTGAGAATACAACTTGAAAGTAGTGCAGCAACTCGGTTTGCGAGCTAGCTAACAAATTGATGAAAATTAGATGTATAACGAAGCGGGTCACTTAGGTGACCCGCTTTATTTTTGTCTGGTGAGTGTTTTATCTAGCGCAGCAAATGCATAAGTTACGTTTTTTGAACAAAGGAACGGTTTATGCGCACGATATATTCAACATTATTTCTTACATTTCTGATTCTGTTAAGCCCCGCAGCGTATGCAGACAGCCCAACTAAGGCAGAGCTTTACGATGGCATTGAGATTACGGTCAATATCAATACCGCGACAGCTGAAGAGCTGTCAGCGCTATTGGTTGGTGTGGGGGATAAGAAAGCTCAAGAGATCGTCGATTACAGGGATCAAAACGGGGCATTTACGACTGCTGATGATTTGGTGAGTGTGAAAGGTATAGGTGAAGCCACGGTTAACAAGAACCGCGAAAGAATTCAACTTTAATCCGTTTGTCTACTTGTTAGAAATGAAGCGATAGATATGAAGCCTCCGGCCAATGCACCTGCTAGGTGGGCTTCAATCGCGACACGAGCATTAATCAGTTCACCAGTTGTGCTAGAAGGGCCAACAAGCTGCTCCCAAGCGATTTTAGCGATTAATCCCAACACTAACAGCCAACTTGATCTCCTACCGTTTAAAGCCTCACTGAGCGCGAATAAGCCAAATAACCCATGCAAAGAGCCTGATAGGCCAACATAGATCTGAATACTCGAAAACAACAGGGCGATCCCAGTCACTAAACTAATCACAAGCAGAGCAAGAACAAGCTGTTTTTTACTCGGTTGAAACAGATAGCTGATGATCCATAAGCCTGCTAGATTCATCAGAAGGTGCGAGTAGTTGGTATGTGAAAAATTTCCTGTTAGGATCCGCCACCATTGCCCCTCGGCAATCGCATTGCTATCCCATACGACCCAAGCTTGTATTGGCTCAAATTGGAATAAGACGCATAAAAGTGAAGTGAAAATTAAAACAGGGTACACATTAAATCCATGTCTCGTTATTGCCCCCAATGCAGCAAGGCTTTGAAAGCTTGTATTTGTCAGTGGGTTACACCACTCGAATCGAATGTTGAGCTTATCATTCTTCAGCACCCATCAGAAGAGCATCGCCCGATGGGTACTGCGCGTATCCTCTCGTTATCCCTAAATAACAGCGTGACGCTTGTCGGTGAAGATTTTTCAGACAACGAACAATTGAACGCATTGCTGGCCAATGAACATTACCAACATGTGATTTTATACCCAAGTGAAAACTCTGTTTCAGTTGAGTCGGCAACATCTCCAAATAAGAAGCTGCGTGTGATTTTATTGGATGGCACGTGGAAGAAGGCGTTCAAAATGTGGCAAGTATCGAGTAACTTGCATGCGCTGAATACGGTTCACTTGCCGAAAGATCTCAAGGGTAATTACCGAATTCGCAAAGCGCCAAGTGAAAACAGCCTTTCGACAGTAGAGGCGGGTTATCATCTGTTGAGCTTGTTAGAAAATGATCGAGACTTTAGCCCTCTGCTAACGGCATTTGACCGAATGATTCAGTTTCAAATCAATCAAATGCCACCGGGCGTGTTTGAGAAAAACTACTTAGATTAAGCTGTTTCAGTAAAGTGAGCCAGGAATTAAAACTCGGTATGAGCTGAGAAC
>NZ_JBFRVX010000718.1:0-2760 GCF_041475345.1 Vibrio sp. 10N.222.48.A3
GGAAATCTGAGTCGCCATGAGAATGGCAAAAGGCATTAACCACGGCTTGAAAAATTGAAACATAAAAGGCTCAGCTAGGTGCTTAAATTCGAATAAATTGATGAACTGTTAAATATATCGGATAAACGACGTAAAGCTATAGAGATGAAAACAAAAAATGTGTTGCAGCGACAATATTCGCAGCAATTTCACACAATTTGACTAACAATATTTTCAATCGATTAAAAAAGCCCCACTAAAAGAGTGAGGCTTGTTTATCAAAGCAGTGAAGCTTAGAAGTAATCGCGAATCAGAACTTCAGCGATTTGAACTGCGTTTGTTGCTGCGCCTTTACGAACGTTATCAGCGACAACCCACATGTTCACACCGCTGTGATGGCTGATGTCGTTACGAATACGACCAACCATTACGTGGTCTTTACCACCAGCATCACGAACCTGAGTTGGGAAATCTAGAGCTTGGAAAACTTCTACGCCTTCCGTGTTCTCTAGAAGCTGAACCACTTGCTCTGCACCGATTGGCGCGCGAGTTTCAATGTGTAGAGACTCTGCGTGACCGTAGAATACTGGTACGCGAACACAAGTCGGGTTAACCGTGATTGATGAATCAGCAAAGATCTTTTGAGTTTCCCAAACCATCTTCATTTCTTCACGTGTGTAGCCGTTCTCTGTAAATTCATCAATTTGAGGAATACAGTTGAACGCGATCTGCTGTGAGAACGCTGACTTGTCAGCTGGCATACCGTTAAGAAGCTTAGCCGTTTGACCTGCTAGCTCATCGATACCCGGCTTACCTGCACCAGACACAGATTGGTAAGTTGAAACGTTAATACGCTCAAGACCCACTTCATCGTGAATCGGTTTAAGTGCTACTACCATCTGAATAGTAGAACAGTTCGGGTTCGCAATGATGTTGCGGTTACGGAACTCAGCAATCGCTTCAGGGTTCACTTCAGGCACAACTAGAGGAACATCGTATTCGTAACGGAAACGTGAGGTGTTATCGATAACAACCACACCTTCGTCAGCGGCGATTGGAGCCCAACGTTCTGAAAGCTCGCTACCTGCAGAGAAAAACGCAATATGTACTTGAGACCAATCGAAGTCTTCTACGTTTTGTACTTGTATTGTTTTGCCGTTAAAACGGGAAGTTTTGCCTTCACTACGTTCACTTGCTAGTAAGTGCATTTCACCGACAGGGAATTTACGCTCTTTAAGTACTTCAAGAATGGTTTCACCAACCGCACCAGTCGCACCTAAAATAGCAATATTAAATTCTTGGCTCATTGTTTCTCTCTTTTATAAAGTTGGCTTTACCATAAAACCGAGTTTAGATAACGGCGTTAAATTACAAGATTCGTCGCCCGTTAACTCGACTGCACTGTACTCTCTGCGGTCCCAATATTCTTTACGCATCTTGTCAAAAGAACCCGGCGTAGAGATATTGCGACGGAATAAGGCGTCGTCTTTGCGCACATCATAGATCAACTGAGTCAAATTGTGCAGTGTTGCTTCATCCCAAGCTCTATCTAATTTCATTTGAGGCACTGGCGCTGTCGGCAGAAGGTCGCTTGCATAAGCACGCTGTTCAGTACCTAAAAACTCACAATAACTGTTGAAGATCATGGTGGTACCACGCGCTTTACCCTCTAAACCGTAGCCCGCTACGTGAGGTGTTGCAAAAGCGAGCAACGGAAGAAGTTCAAAGTCGACTTCAGGTTCAAACTCAAATACATCAAGAACGGCAGTGAAACCATCGGCTTTTTGCAAGCGAGCTTTTAACGCTTGGTTATCAACAACTGGGCCACGAGCCGCATTAATCAGAATTTGATCAGCACGTAAATTGTTCAGTACTTGCTCATTGATCAAATGATGCGTTGGGAACTCACCTGTCTTAGTGATTGGCGTATGCAGAGTGATGACGTCTGACTGCTCAAGCAGAGTATCTAGCTCAGTAAATTCGCGAGTATCACCCTCTTGCTGTTTTAGAGGATCGTTCAGCAGAACTTTAATACCAATACCTTCAAGGCACTTTGCTAAATAGCTACCCACTTGGCCACAGCCGATAATACCGACCGTTTTTTCGAATACAGAGAAACCTTGCTGCTGAGCCAACACCATCATCGCGCTGAACGCGTACTCAGCCACACCCACCTTGTTACAGCCTGGGGCTGCAGTAAAGAAAATGCCACGTTCTTTCATCAATTCTTGGTCGACATGATCCATACCTGCCGTCGCTGTGCCGACAAACTTCAGCTTGTTGGCTTTGCTGATCAATGACTCGTTCACCTTGGTGACAGAGCGAATCATCAAAGCGTCTACGTCAACTAGGTCGTCAGCCGTTAATGTGCGACCAGACTTCATTGTCACTTCCCCTAGCTGGCTAAAAAGCGCTTCAGCATAAGGCATATTTTCGTCGATTAAGATTTTCATTTGGCGAGTACTTTTGTTGGGGTCTATCGACCTAAATGTGAATTGAAATGATTGTGCAAAATTCCACACACGGTGTCGAGTAGCAATTGGAATACATTATAAATAAAGGGCTGAATCGCCTAGTCTGCACAAACAAGAACAGAAATAAGAACCAAGACCTAAAATCAAAAAGCAAAAGTCAGAAGACTAAAACGAAAAATGCCCGATTGAATAAACAATCGGGCAAACATCCAGAACAAAAGGATCCTATCTCGCTCTCCAGGAGACAGAGTCTTGCGTCTGTTCAACCAGTACTAACCAAAGCCAGTACTGATCAAGCTCTGGAAAC
>NZ_JBFRVX010000719.1:0-162 GCF_041475345.1 Vibrio sp. 10N.222.48.A3
GACGGATCTCTCTATCCCACAAGATGACATTACCTTTCCTGCTCCATTAAGCTCAAAGCTCCCTAATAGCTTGAGTGAAGAGGAAATCGCAGAGCAAGAATGGCACCTGATGCATGACATCGAAGTGGATGATGCCATGTTGGCATGCCCATTTGTTGAGCT
>NZ_JBFRVX010000719.1:880-1157 GCF_041475345.1 Vibrio sp. 10N.222.48.A3
ATGCCCATTTGTTGAGCTAGTCGTCGCAGGCGTTGACTACTTTGCAGAAGTGCGACTCAATGGCGTTGCCGTGTTTGACTGTGATGGCAGCGAAGCCGAATATCGCAAGGACATTCGTCCTTATATGCAGCCTGGTCGAAATCGTTTTGAGATCCTTTTCCTTGAAGAAGAGGAGAGCCTGTTGCTTGAAGAGGATATGGATGACTCTATCTCTTCACAGGTCGTCGCTAAATCAGATTCTCGTATCGGAATCTGGCAAGCTCCATATCTTCAGTTC
>NZ_JBFRVX010000720.1:0-3321 GCF_041475345.1 Vibrio sp. 10N.222.48.A3
CGCAGCACCGTTAGGTAGAGCAAAATTGTGAGTGAAACGTATGGGCTGAACAGTAGTTGCCACATCCAAGCTCTCGGCTTAAATCCGATACCGTAAACCATGCTTGAACATGCTGCCCAAATGAACATTGGCCCGATGATCGCGTTAAAGCCACCGATGCTTGTCGCATACGCTTCAGGTTCCCACATCACTAAACCTACATGCATGAACCCCAATACTAGAGATAAAGCTCTTAACAGAGTCTTATCCATTGGTTGATGCAGTTTAGCGATTTGCTCTGCGAGATTACCCACTGTCTTTATCCATCATTTCTGAATGCTCTAACCATAGAGCATTGATGATGCCGAATGCACATGCTAGAAGTACACCCAAAATCCATGCGAAATACCACATAAAATTTCTCCTAAGTTATTTAACTTCTAGCTTAGTAAGCTGAAACGTCGTTATCTTCGATGTGTTTCTTATCTAGACGACCGAACATTTTGTAGTATGTCCACGTTGTGTAGCCAAGAATCACAGGAACCATTACCGCCGCAACTCCAGTCATAAGACCAAGCGTTAGCTCACTTGCTGTTGAATCCCACATAGTCAAACTATGGTTAGGGTTCAGGCTTGATGGCATTACGAATGGGAACATTGCAAAACCAGCCGTTAGAATAACACCAGCGTTAGATAGGCTTGAGAACAAGAATGCGAAACCACCACGCTCAAAGCGAGATGCAATCACAGCAAGTAGTGGCATTACTACACCAAGAATCGGCGCAGCCCACATTGCTGGATACGTTTCGAAGTTTGTCATCCAAGCACCAACTTGAAGTGATACTTCTTTATTTAGTGGGTTTGAATCAGCAAACGTGTCTATCGTGCTTGTAATTACATAGCCTTCGATAGATTGAACCCAGAAACCACCGATAACGAACAGAGCAATAGCAATTAGGCCAGTGATCTGAGCAACGTTACGTGCGCGGCTGTGCAGTTCTTCTGTTGTCTTCATTTGAAGCCATGTTGCACCTTGCATCACGAACAACATCAGAGCCAACACGCCACATAGCAATGCAAACGGGTTTAGCAGAGCGAAGAACGTACCATGATACTTAGACATCATCAGGTAGTTCAGTTCGAATGGAACACCTTGCAGTAAGTTACCAAATGCTACACCAAAGATGATTGGCGGAACTGTGCCACTAAAGCAAAGTGCGTAGTCCCATGCCTTACGCCATTTTGGCTCTTCAATCTTTGAACGGTAATCAAGAGCAAGTGGACGTAGCCAAAGTGCTGCTAGCGTCACGTACATTGCAAAGTAGAAACCAGAAAACGACGTTGCGTAAACCAATGGCCATGCAGCGAACAATGCACCACCCGCCGTAATTAGCCATACTTGGTTGCCATCCCAGTGAGGGGCAATAGTATTCAGCATAATACGACGTTCAGTGTCGCTCTTACCGATAACCGGTGAAAGAGCAGCAACCCCCATGTCAAAGCCGTCAGTTACGGCGAAACCAACCAGTAGAACACCGATCAATACCCACCAAATAAGTCGTAAGCTTTCGTAATCAAACATAATATTCCCTCACTTATACTTCGACTGAACGGCTAACTTTGTCTTCAACAGAGTTATCGTTTTGTTCAAAGTGGTAACGGCCTGTCTTTAAGCTACTTGGACCTTTACGTGCGAATTTCAGCATTAGGTAAACTTCAGCAATCAAGAACACTGTGTACAGTGCAAGAATTGCAAATAGAGAAGTCCAAAGCTGTTCAATAGTCAGTGCTGATGCAGCAACGTTAACCGGCAAGATTTCACCCACCGCCCATGGTTGACGACCAAATTCAGCAACAAACCAACCAGCTTCGATTGCCACCCAAGGTAATGGAATTGACCAAAGTGCCGCCTTCAATAACCAAGGCTTTTGAGTAATGTTTTTACGGTAGGTTTGTAAGAAAGCCGCGCCAAAAACAAACAACATAACGAAGCCACAACCCACCATGATTCTGAATGACCAGAACAGAGGCCACACAGTTGGAATTGAATCATCGGCTGCTTGTTGGATTTGTTGTTCAGTAGCATCAGTCACGGTATCTGTGTATCGCTTGAGCAATAAGCCGTAGCCAAGGTCGTGCTTGGTTTGATCGAAAGCTTGCTCTGTCTCATGTGAGGTATCGCCAGATCGCAAACGCTCTAGCAATTCATAAGCAATAATACCGTTTCGAATACGCACTAAATGTTGATCACGCAAGTCATGAAGCCCTGTCACTTGCTCGTCCAAAGATCGCGTTGCAATAATCCCCATCACATAGGGAATTTTCACAGCAAAGTCGGTTTTGCCTTCTTCTTGATTTGGTAATCCAAACAAGGTAAACGCCGCAGGTGCCGGTTCGGTGTGCCATTCAGCTTCAATCGCTGCGAGTTTTACTTTTTGAACGTCACCAAGCTCGTAACCAGATTCATCACCTAGCACGATTACTGACAAGATTGCCGCCATACCGAAAGATGCTGCAATCGCAAAAGAGCGACGAGCAAAGGCAAGGTCACGACCTTTAAGAATGTAGTATGAGCTGATACCAAGGATGAACATTGCACCCGTTGTGTAACCAGACGCTACTGTGTGTACGAATTTAACCTGTGCTACTGGGTTTAGTACAACTTCAGCGAAGCTCACCATTTCCATACGCATAGTTTCAAAGTTAAATTCTGCACCCACTGGGTTTTGCATCCAGCCGTTAGCTACCAAGATCCAAAGCGCAGAGAAGTTAGAACCAAGTGCTACTAACCACGTTACCGCTAAGTGTTGACGCTTTGACAATCTGTCCCAACCGAAGAAGAAAAGACCAACAAAAGTAGACTCTAGGAAGAATGCAACAAGCGCTTCGATAGCCAGCGGAGCACCAAAGATGTCACCAACATAGTGAGAATAGTATGACCAGTTAGTACCGAACTGGAACTCCATGGTTAAGCCTGTCGCTACACCAAGAGCAAAGTTAATACCAAACAATTTACCCCAGAACTTAGTCATGTCCTTGTAAATTTGCTTGCCAGTCATTACATAAACTGACTCCATAATGGCAAGTAGAAATGCCATACCTAAAGTCAGTGGAACAAATAGGAAGTGATACATCGCTGTAAATGCAAATTGCAATCGCGACAGATCAACAACATCAATCATGGTAACTCCTTTGTGTCGGCTGAATGACACTTGTGTGATTATTCACCGCAAAAATCCGTGTTAAAACAATTCGTGAGATTGTTATTACAAATTGAAATTTGTAGTAAAAACGTACCGTTATAGTTAGATTATTGTTAAGCGTGAGCTAATATAGCTGACG
>NZ_JBFRVX010000721.1:0-515 GCF_041475345.1 Vibrio sp. 10N.222.48.A3
TAGTTACTCGAACAGTAGTTAACTTCTCTCCCCCAATGACAGAAATTTAATTCATTGCCATTTTCGAGGTTAACGTCAAATCTCGGAACAATCTCAGCTTTACCTTTGGTCATATCTGAAAGTTCACTCAATGCGTCATCAGCATTTTGTAACAGCTCAAAAGGAACACTATTTGGAGAGTACTGAAAATGCTTGCTAATCTCTTTACGTACCGAATTAAGCACTAGAGTTTGAACTTTGGCATTATCTTCCATCACCTTTTGTATTTTAGCCAGAACTACTGAAAGTTTAGTCCGATCTTGCTTCACCGATTGGTCCGCTAACGCAAGCACTCGAGTTTCCCTGTTGTACTCAAGTTGCAAGTCCGACAGCCCTTCCTCTCTTACCTGTAAACGTTCCAACAAAGGCACCAAATTATTGAGTATAATTTGACGGGTCACTTGAATATCCGTTTGTTCTGAGTGCCCAAAACTCTTGAGAAAATCATTTTCAAAACGCAAGACAGCGCCAAATAC
>NZ_JBFRVX010000722.1:0-3251 GCF_041475345.1 Vibrio sp. 10N.222.48.A3
GATTATAACCTTTACCTCCATGGTAATTTCTTTGTCGATGCTGGTCGAAAAGGCTTACACGGACATGAACAATTAGGTCAATCGGTTAAGCTTGACGAAGTCAAAAACGACGAGAAGCGTCTAAGAGAGGTATGGAATGTAATTTTGGCCAGTGAAGGGACGTTTAATCTGGTCTTAAGTGCATTAGATGCATTTTGTCGTCAATTTAATCTTTCTCATAAAACTACTTCAACTCTAACTGAAGCACTGCATCAGCTATTTGTAACGAAAAATACTTACAAGCGTGAAGTCGTAAAACCAAATAACTGGTTACTTGATGTCGATGAAGCTCAAACGTCATGGAAGTTACTTGATTCACTAGCGCATTGTATACCAATACCTAAACCTCAAAATAATGATCAATCACGTATTTGGTCTACGTTGCCAATATTAAGACAACTTTTGAAAAGTAAAACCTTATATCAGAAGTGTGGGTATGAATTTTTGACCACACGAAATACCGATACAAACTGGACGCCTACACTTGTGGCAGAAGTGTTAGGTGAAGATATAAATCATGTGTTTGAAAAGTCCATTTATATTGAGTATTTAAGTCAGTTTGTTGATTTAGTGAGCAGAGAGATTACTGAGGTTGAACTCAATACCTTGTTGTTACCTTTATTCAAAAAAACCTTAGCTGAGCAACCTTTAGTAGAGCTTTCGACTAATAAAGGACTGGTGGCTGTTTTGCTTACACACCTTAGTAAAGATCAATCAGTGGCTATCCCGATTGATAAAGATGATCAAGATATTTGGGATGTGCTCTCGGGACTAAAGACAGACAAATTATTGGTTCCGAGATTTATTGCCACAGATAGTGATGGTGAATATGCAGTTCTGGCACAGGATGAGCTGTTATCTCTGCTCGCTTGTATAGACACCTATATCAATCAGCACCAGTCTAACTTTAGCCAACAACAGTCCTCAGCTTGCGATAGGATAATCGACTTTGTTATTTCTAATGCTGACTCTAATATTGAGATCAAGATTTCGACGTTTTTTCAGCTATGTAGACACCTGAAACTGTTCAAAGTCGATGCCATTGGCTCGATTCAAAAAACCAAATATCGCTCTTTGAATGAATTATTGGACTTGAAAAGCAAGCGACAGCTATTTGTTAAAAGGGGCGAGCGAGCATTTGGGATGGGGTTCGCTAAAGAGTTGGCGTCAGCAGCGCCTGATATCGAGCTGTGTTTCTTGAATCAAAAGCTGGTAAGTATGTTAGAAGAGTTCAAAGAAATTGGTGGCTGCACAGAATCCAATTGTTTATCTCTGCTTGCTACGTATCCAGCCCTCGGTTCCAAGTCAGGTCGTTTGACATTGCTCAAAGAGTTGTCTGATGAGTTTAAATCGCTGGATGAAAAGCGAGGTTTGCGGTATCTGATTCACGGCAATAAAGAGGATGACCTCAAATATCCTCTTTGGAAAAGAAACAAAACCACAAAAGCCGTGTGGATGAAAGTATGGAAGATGTGTCAAACAGGCGAGCTCCCTGGTTGGTGTCAATTGGACCCAGAATTTGAACAGGTATTGAGAGGTCCGCATGAAGAGTTTATCGGTATTAAGGAACAGTCTTACCAAGGCATTATTGATGTCTATCGGTTAGCGTTACCTATGTGTGACTTTTCAGCGTTTGATGACTGGGAATTAAAAACACTCCTGTCTGATATAGGGGCTGAAGAGCAAAAGGATTTATGGCGTTCAATGCCGATACACCTCACTAATACCGGGGAGCATGTAACGATAACTACTGATTGTTTGATGGAAGGGAGCTCGGACGTACCGTCTGAATTAAATGTCACTATCATTCAGCGCTCTGAACTAAGTGAAGTTGCAGCATGTCAGAAAAAGTGGGTAAACAATGGCCAACCTATTGAACTAATTGATATTGCATTGATGCAAGAACAGCCAGCAAACTTCGCCTCATTCATTCTTGAACAGCTGTGCATTATTCGAGATGAGAAAACGGACGTTTCCGATGAACTTCACGGAAAAATTGAGGAAACACCGTGGTTAACACTAGAGGAACCAAATCATTGTGTTGCACCTAATCAAATATTGAAGTTTGGACTGAGTGAGCTACCTGCTTCAACAAAATTATGCAGTGCTTCAGACAGCATGATTTATCATATTTCACAATTGTCTAATGGACTTGTTCAAGACAGTCAGACTAAAAGCGAATTGGAACGCTGGATTATAAATAACAAGGCTGCAGTTGGTACACGATTGGTCTCTGAGGCTGCGAAAAAACAAAACTACGCTTTGGGCAAGTTGGAAACCGTGACAGAAACGGTTGTTGTACAAGCGTGCTGTATTCCATATTTGTCGGAAAATCTTGTCGGTTGGCTGCTTCTTTCCGAGCTGTTTGAGTCCAACTATCTTGTACCTTCAGAAAATAAACAACAAATGCTATGCAATGAAGTCGATGCTAGTATTTTGTTTACTTCGCTAGAAAAAATTGCTGACCGTGGTCAGGATGATTTCGCAGCTGAATTAAGAACACAACTGCTTGGTGCACTGTGTAAAGCGCAAGCCGGTGTCGAGTTATTGCCTCAAGTACGCTTTCGAAATCAACTTGGATTATATGTTAACGGGTCAAACTTAGTGTCTGACGTCCCTCAAGTGGCACCAAAGTTTCTTATCGATCCCGTTGAATATAAAGTCGTTGAACCCTATTGCAGTAAGTCATTTGAGCAGAGCTCTTCGAATCAGGCCACAAACATTGTTGAAGATGGTAGCAATGCAGAAATACTGAGAAGTTATTTTGAGGATTGGGAAAGGCGTGTACCAATGGACGCTATTGCCACTTTTATGACGCTGTTTACCAAGCAAGAAAGTGTTGAAAGTTTGGCAAAGGGTTATCTAGTGAATAGCAACTTTGAAGCGATTCGTAAAATATATCAGAACAAGTGGGACCCGATTAGCCGAGGGAGAGGGCCGTATTCTGGTCAGCCCTTTAATACCTTATACAAAAGTATCGACTTTGAATTGTCGATATGTGCTGAAAACGCGACATTTATGAATTCCATTTTTGGTCATCGAGTTGAGGTTGAGCTGATAGGAACACCAAACTCGCTGCTTATACACCAAAAATCTAACGCCAAGCTCAAACGGGTTGAGCTTAGAAAGGTGGATACAAACAACATTGATAAGGAGCGTTTGATTCGTCTGTTGGCGAAAGGCGTGGAAGATCTATTCCAAGAAGTATTTGG
>NZ_JBFRVX010000723.1:0-817 GCF_041475345.1 Vibrio sp. 10N.222.48.A3
ATCTTGCATACACCAAGAACGATAAATATCACCACTAAACGTAACGACTAAGCTATCAATACCTGCATAACAATCCCAACCAACAAAATTAGTTTGATCATTGGCAATTAAATCAAAAGTGGATAGATTCTCGGTTTTGCCATCTGCATAGTTTACTTCTAACTCAGCCATTGCTGGAGGAAGCTTTTTGATCTCTGGTCGCCCTCTGAAGTCTTTCATTATTTGCTCTTGTTTGGTCGTATATGAGTACTTATTAGTAATCCCACCATGTCCAAAGCCTTCAAAAAGTGGCTGCAAAGCTATAGAGCAACGAACTTCTTGTTTTAGCCGGTTTGCAAACTCTAAACAGTCATCAAACCGCTCAGGAATCATCATTATATTGACGTGAAAGCGAGTGGCTTGAGACGCCTCAAGAACCTTTGATATGTCAATAAAATGAGACTCGCTCTTGATATCTGTTAAATGGTAGCTCAAGCTTACACCATTTAAAAATTTACCGTTTTCACTCCACCACTTCAAAGATTTCGAACCATTTGAAACAATGCTGACTAACCCAGTATTTTTATGGATATATTTGATTAGGTCACTAAAATATCTAAGTATAGTCACTTCACCGCCACCAAATTCAAAATATGGTTTCAGTCCCAACTTTCTGGAATATTTAAATATTTCATCTATAAACTGAACTACAAATTCATACGATGGAGCTTTAATCGAGCCACTATGCAGATCTGAGTGACAGTAGCTACACTTGTAGTTGCAGTTATTCGTCAATGCCCAATTTATTACAAAAAATTTCATTTTACATTCCATATCT
>NZ_JBFRVX010000724.1:0-386 GCF_041475345.1 Vibrio sp. 10N.222.48.A3
TGATTTATGTCTCTATCCATCTTTTGAATACTTTCTAAGCTTAGTTGGTTTTTTATCTAATTAAACAGAAGGTTATATGATAAATAGAATAATAACACTAAGTGGCGTTGCATTACTTTGTTCAGCGAGTGCGCATGCGCAAATGCAAAATGGAAGTTTCGAAAGCTGGGAAGGAAACGTACCATCTGGATGGAGTGTGATTGACTCCGGCATTGCAGTTTCACCCTCTAACGTACCTGTTAATAACGGCAGTTTCTCTGCGCAAGTAACAGTGAATACAGGCACTCAAAGTAATACCGATTTTCTGCAAACGATACGTGTTGAACAAGGGAAAACTTATGATTTCTCTGTCGATGTTTACCATACGGAAGGCAACGTGAAAGCTC
>NZ_JBFRVX010000725.1:0-7366 GCF_041475345.1 Vibrio sp. 10N.222.48.A3
AGAATATGGTGGAGGGAGACGGATTCGAACCATCGAAGGCAGTGCCGGCAGATTTACAGTCTGCTCCCTTTGGCCACTCGGGAACCCCTCCAGGGTGTTTTTCCTAACTCATAATGGATAGGCTAAAGAGATGTTTTTCCCAACGCATCTCTCAAGTGCGGAGCGCATCATAGCAAACACGTTAAACCTGTAAAGGGTTTTTCTTATGGTTTTGTGTTAAATGCTGCCTTTTTGGGCAAAGATGGCGAAAAGTACGCATATTGCTCGTGAAGTGAACATCTGTATTAAGATTTACGTACTGATAGGTAACACCTTGAGGTAATTAGCTTTATGTTTCGTGTTTGGTTCGTGTCATTAGTCATGAAACGTCAATTGAATTTAACTTAGATTTACACTTCTTGACGTTACAGCATTCATCAGTTGATAGAATACGGTTAATTTCATTTATAGATAATAATACCAATCGTAGTAAATAACTGTTCACCCTAGCTTGTTAAAAATATCGATAACGTCGTTAGGTTTTTTGATTGTAGAATAACTACTTATCGAAACTATTTATTGAAAAGAGCAGCCTTGTTCTCAAGCTTTTTTCCTGCGCTATTTTTGATCACTTATTTACTGTGATTGGTATAAATTGATCCATCGCTTTGAGCCTTTCGTAATACCTGACGAAAATAACGGACAAACTCAAAGGATTCCAACATGATTAATAAAATTAGCAAGTCTCTATCTCTTCTTGTCGCTGCACTTTTTTTTAGTGCATTCGCTAACGCCAATCATCATGAGATGAAAAAAGATATCGTCGATGTCGCAGTAGGAAATGGCTCTTTCAATACACTTGTAGCTGCTGTTAAAGCGGGTGGACTTGTAGATACTTTGAAAGGAGAAGGACCTTTTACCGTTTTCGCACCAACCGATGAAGCATTTGCCAAGTTGCCAGATGGTACTGTCGATATGCTTTTGAAACCGGAAAACAAAGACAAATTAGTCGCAGTGCTAACTTATCATGTAGTCGCAGGGAAAGTGATGGCGGCAGACGTTATGAAAATAGACAAAGCGACAACAATCCAAGGTCAAAACGTGATGATAAGCGTAAGCGATGGCACGGTTATGGTTAACAATGCAAAAGTGATTGCGGCTGATGTGGAAGCAAGCAATGGTGTAATCCACGTAATTGATACGGTCTTGCTCCCGAAATAATCAAATAGAAAGAAAGTCTCAGGCAAACCAAACTCTTTGAGGGTGTGACAATTCACACCCTTTTTAACCTACTGGGCTAAGCGTTGAGCATATCCAATTTTACCTACACTAGACATAACGTTAATGGCTACTTAGTGGTTTTCTCCATCACGTAATTAGTCAGCTTAACGCCACGTATTTCGACTTCTTGTTCATTCACTAACTTAAAGCCAAGGTGCTCATAGAAAGGCCTAGCGGTAATACTCACCTCAGAGAAGTATCTCGATACACCACGAAATCGACCAATCTCGAATACATGCTCCATCAAAGCTCGCCCTACACCTTTACCTTGATATTCATGATGACAAAAGAAGTGATCTATCAACCCATTCGGTTGCAAATCAGTATAGCCAACAATGTGGCCATCCAACTCCGCTACAAAAGGTTGGATACGATGCAGACACTTTTCCCACACCTCGGAGTCAAAGTCACTTGGAGCCCAAGCCTCAACTTGTTCTTGAGAATAGTCACGAACGTTAATATTTCGAACAGTATGGAAATAGATCTCCCATAATGCTTTGGCATCACTAACTTGGTAATTTCGAATTCTAACCACGACACAGTCCTTTCATGTATTGCTGATTACCTATTCACTACTTGATAGCAATACTAACGATAAAACACAGCTAGCCAAATAGTCACAACGTCTCTATCCGTACCTACAACCTTGTGCTTCTCTCTCGCGGCAATATTGATGTAATCCCCTTTAGACAAGGTAACGACACGTCCGTCTTCGAACTCAATAACACCTTGCCCCTCTAGCACCATAACCCATTCGTTTTCATCTTGGTCATACCAACCTTGTTCTGGAGAACGGTGCCCATGAGATATTATTCTTTCAATCCGCACATTCTCAGTAGTAATGATGTCGTTGAAGATTTCGTCGGGTATTGACGAAGGCACATCCGAGTAGATATTTGACATCGCTCTCTCCTAATCCTTGTTAGATGAATATGGTGCAGTGTTTTATCGTTTTATCTAAAGCCTAGCTTCCTGAGTTCCTAAGCTCCTGAGCTATAAGCCCTAAGCCACAGCACTTTTTCTGAAATAGAAACGATAATAGCCAACCAAGTTACTGCAGATAAATAGCGCTTCCATCAGTACAGCAGTTGGAGAACCAACTAAGTAATTGTGAACCAACCAAAAGCTAGTTCCGATAATCATCAACTCTCTTAATCGACGGTCATCTTTATTGAAGGCTGCAAAGGTTTGAAATACGGAAGCAAAGCAACTCAATATGCTAGTGAGCCCCGAGTAAGTCACAACCGTTGCGACTACTGACATGGAACTGAACAAATATTTAAATTTGGGTGACGTAGAAAACACGCTCGTCAAATATCGAATGGTCGCGATGATCATCAAACTTGCCGCCGTCCATTGTTCGAGCAAAATGAAATGACTAGAAATAAGAACGCCTGCAAAAAACAAGCATGTGACGATTTTCTTCCTCTCTTTAAATTGAAAAGACAGAAGATCGAAACAAATAGCAATTGCGACTAATACCTGAGAAAGATAAAAAGCTGACACGATTATTCCTTAAGTAGTGACCTAGCAGATTTAAATTATGACGTTGCTGTTTTATGAATGATATTGAAGTTTAGACTTTTAAAGTACCACTGATTACGGTGGTTGCAGACCCCATCAGTTTTATACGACCATTCGGTAATAGCTCTGTCGATACATACCCACCGCGGCGCGACGCTTGGTAAGCATTGAAATGCGCTTTGTTTAGTTTCTCGGACCAGTATTGTGTGAGAGCGCAATGCGCTGAACCCGTAACGGGATCTTCGTTAACACCCACCCACGGCGCAAAATAGCGCGAAACAAAATCAAGCTCAGAGTTCAACGACAATGCTGTCACAACAACGCCTCGACCTTTAATACGCTTTAGAGCATCAAAGTTTGGTGATAAATCTAATAAAACTTGTTCGCTGACAACCTCAATAAACTGCTTGGTATCGAACTCACTGTATGACACGACTTGGGCTTCACACAGCCCTAAATATTCAAGCAAATCTTTATTAGCATCCAATCCAAGATCAAGCACAGTACTTGGGAAGTCAAGCTCGATTGTGGAGTCACAAACTGTGGCAGATAGCTCCCCTGAAAGCGTATCAAACGTCACAACCTCACCCACATTGACTAACCCTCTTTCCTTCATCACATGCGCTGTTGCCAACGTACCGTGACCGCATAATTTGACTTCAACTTCTGGTGTGAACCATTTCAACGTCATCGTATTGAGGGCTAAGAATGCCGTTTCTGATACTGCCATCTCTTCAGCAATCGAATACATCAACGACTCTTCTAAAGGTTCTTGTGAAATACAAACCCCTGCAGGGTTTCCTTTAAAAGCTTGAGTTGTGAACGAATCCACTTGATATATCTCTAAATTCACAATGGCTCCTAGCGCTGATATTGAATAGACATTGCAGCCTACAATAAGCACAAACACCCCGTGCTACAAGTGTTCAACAGCAACATTATTAATACTTATTTAAGAACTAAGGAATGATAAACAAGCAGTTATGGAAAGAATTGGTGGATTAAGCTGAGGGTTTTACATCGGGCAGATAAGAGATAAAACGTATCAGCCCTGGTAGGAAACAAGCACACATTCGCGGCACATAGGCATTGTATCGTGCCACAAACGTGAGGTTACTCAGCAATGGTAACTTTATTGAATCTACTGACGTACCAGAGCAGATTTCACAATGGTCAAGCCAAGCAGACCCAACATAACTCCTGTCACTTTATCAATATAGTAAGCAACACGTGTAAACTCTCGTCGAACTTTAGGTGCAGATAAAAGGAAGATAATCGCGGCATCCCACACAAACACAACCACTGTCATCCAAATGCCTAACCCTAATTTAAACATGAAACCCACCTCATTATTCAGTACAACCGTGAATAAGCTCAAATAGAACAAAAGGTTTTTAGGATTAAGGATTCCCGATAGAAAACCCGTAACAAATTCTTTAAGAAAAGTGGTTTGAATGGAGACACCTTCTTCGACAACATCGATATTACTGTAATTACATTTTTTCGCTCTTATCGCTTGAACTGCAAGGTACACCAGAAACAAACCGCCAATAATTTTTAAAGCGATCATCACTGAAACCGAAGCTGCCAAAATAGAACCGACCCCAATAAGACACAAACCAATATAGACTGCATTGGCACTGGCAATACCGAATGCAACGCCGAGTGCTTTTCTACCCTTATTTTTAACAGCACTCTTTACCACAATCACAAAATCTGGTCCGGGGCTCAATAGCGCCAAAAAGTGAGCAATCGCCACGGTAACAAAAATCCCAACTAAACCTGCATCCATAAACCAACCTCCTGTCGTTCAATTAATGCCCCACTATTGCATAACTAACGAAAAAATGCTCAAGTAGATGAATATATATTTACTAATAACCTAATAATCAAACAAATCCCGTGTTTTCGTCGTGCCAAATCGGAAGTAGATGAGTCATTCGTGCACTTCTTCAGGCGTTCGTCGGTCAAAGGTTGATATCCCCTTGATTTAACATAATGATTTTGTGCTCAAAGCTTACTTTTAGTTCCAATTAGGTCATAGGATTTTCACACCTAAATGCATTGCGTTAGGTTGAACTGAAATTAGAGACCTAAATTTGAGCTATGTCGCAAAATTTGGGCTACGATTTAGTTAAGCAAAGTAGGAAAGGAATCCGTCAGTGAAAGCATTTTATGTTTCTGTTCTTGCGTCATCATCCTTTTTAACTGGCACAGCGTTTAGCCAACAAAATGATATTTATCTCTACAATTGGGATGAATTTCTATCCAATAGCGTCGTGACCCAACTAGGTGACACGTACGGCATTTCTTTGAAACAACAGTTTTTTTCTGATGAGTCGATCAGAGATGAAGTGCTATTGAGCGAACGTCGTGGCGCATTTGAGCTAGTCATTATAGAAAGTGTAAAGCTCAATGCGTTAGCCAAGCAGAACCTGTTTCATAATCTCAGTGAGTTACAACAATCCATTGCTGGTAACATAGATTCACGGTGGGTTGAAGGATGTGGCGAGTATGGCATTCCCTACGCTTGGGGGACTGCGGGAATCTTATATCGCAGTGACAAAGTAAACACTCCCACCTCTTGGAACGCTATTCTCGAACCAGACACCAACGGCAGTGGCCGCATAAGTATGTATTACGAACCTACGGATTTGGTGAGTACTGCACTGTTAGCAAATCAATTTGATCCATTCACCAATAATGAGCAGGAACTTCGCGTTGCCTATAAAACCCTGCAAGCTCAAAAGCCACACCTAGAAAGCAACGAATACGTCATCGACTATATTCGCCAACCCGAACGTCTTGCTAACATCGACCTTGCCTACGGTTATTCTGGTGACAGTTATGTACTCAATGATTTGGAGCCTGATGCCTCTTGGTCCTACGCTGTGCCTCAAGAAGGCACAACGTTATGGTTAGAGTGCATTGCTGCAATTAACAACGGAGAGTTGTCTGCACAAGCAACAACGATTCTATCATTCTTGTCGCAACCCGAGATCGCCGCTCAAAACGCAATGGATTCATGGTTTGCAACTCCAAGCTCAAAAGCAAAAGCCTTAACAACGCAAGAGTACCAAAATGATCCGGAGCTTTTCCCTAGCAAAGAGGTTTTAGAACGCAGCTATCTGTATCAGCAACTCGAACCCAATAGCATTCAAATTCGTAACCGCATTGTCGACAGTTTGAGATAATTAATGCCAGTATTAAAGAAGCTCTACTTTGTGCTCATTCCTACTTTATTGTTCGTATTTGCAATAGGCGGAATGGTTACTTACAACTTAGCCTCCAACCATGCGAAACACATGTACTTAGACGAGGTGCAATCCGACGTAAACACAGCGCTAGTGGCCGCTGAGTACGAGCAACTTGGTTTATCTTTGCTTGTAAAAGATATTGGTTCATCGCTACAGTTCTTGCGATATATTCAAAACCCTAGTGACTACACAACCTTGTCCCTGCTGGAAAAAAGAGTGCTTCGCGTCTTAAACCAAAGTCACGTTAATCAGTTTGGTCAACGTAACATCTATATCGTTGACCCTAAGTTCCAGTTAACGCTATCTACGTTACGAGCAGACCCTTTCGAAGGGTTAAAAATCCCCGATAACATCTATGAAAAAATCTTCGATATCTATACCTCGTTAATCAATAAAAACGAGCTGTCTCATAAAGGCTTCTCATATATCTCTGTGAGTGGTGAACTTAGATACGCTTACGTTATTGCAATCGACCCTTACTTGCTCCCACAAGACAAACGCGCAAACGACAGCTTAAATCGATACATACTGATTGCAGATGGTCCATTAAAACAACTATCCAACTTACTAATAAAATACAACGATGATGACAATATGCAGCTTCTGATTGAGCCATCATCGAATACTGCACACATAGAGAATACGCAGTTTGTTATCAAATCGTTTGAACAAACCAAAGACAGAATCAAAGTTGAGATGAACAGCCGTCACTTCCTCGCTCAAGTTAATATTCGCGAAAAAAAATTCAATCAGGAAAAATCTATCATTGCTAAGCAGACCTTACTTGGCAGTTTGACGACACTATTCATTATTATGCTCATCGTACACATGGTGGTGCGCTACCAATTAGTACGTCCACTCAAAGAGCTACTACACGAGATATCGATTGGCGGACTTAAACTGAGGTATTTCAAACGTTCATCCGGGCACAGTGAAATTGATGGTTTGAAGAACGCTTACATTGATTCACTAACGGAATTGAAATTCGAAGCCGAATTCGATCAATTAACCAAATTAGCGAACCGACGCTCATTTATTCGACACCTCGATGTACGTATAAAAAGCTCAAGGAGCCCACACTGCTACTTGGTTTGCTGGGACATTATCGACTTTCGTAAAATCAATGATTTATACGGTGCAAAGGTGGGCGACAATGTACTCGTTAGTCTAGCCAAAACACTAAGAGAAACCCTGCAGAATCAACAATCCTCTTTCGGCTTTAGTTGCAGCGACTATTCAATCGCAAGGCTTGGAGGCAACCAATTCATTGCCATATTGGAAATGGGTGAACACCAATCAATAAACGAAGAAATTGAGAACATTAA
>NZ_JBFRVX010000726.1:0-5507 GCF_041475345.1 Vibrio sp. 10N.222.48.A3
GCATACTATTAACTAAATAGTAACTTAACGACGATCTTATCGTCACCATCAATAGTTGTGGTGTCTTTTTAATCAATCACATATGTTAATCCTGTTAATCGAGATCTTTTATTTGCAGCGATGGAAATGGTGGATTAGGCTCAGTATAGAGGAATATTTTTTGGTACTGTTTCTTGGTGCAGTTTCTTAGTACACCGTAATGCGTGAATGTGGTAAATTTGAGTTAACTAAACATTCACTACTTCCGAAAAATAACCCTTAGCAAAGCTAATATGAGCAGAAACTTTGAATGGGCATCTCCAGGCTCAGATTTACTGGAGAAAGAGAGAACGAAAGTAAAGCCACCGGCAATGTATAACGTTGTATTACATAACGATGACTACACGCCCATGGACTTTGTAATCGAGATCCTAGAGCGATTTTTCTCACTAGATATCGAAAAAGCAACGGAAGTGATGCTCAAGGTTCATTATGAAGGTAAAGCTATTTGTGGCACATACAGTGCTGAAATAGCGGAAACAAAGGTAGCGCAGGTAACGATATACTCAAAGGAAAATGAGCATCCGCTACTATGTACAATGGAGCAAGTGTAAATTGCTCGAACAACACTGTTGTTCCCTTAGGAGGTACTTATGCTAAATAAAGAATTAGAGACGAGTTTAAATGGCGCATTTTCTCGTGCGCGAGACAAGCGACATGAATTCATGACTGTCGAACACCTCCTACTAGCATTATTAGAAAATGATGCGGCCAAGGAAGCGCTCCAAGCTTGTCAGGCTGATCTCGATGCTCTTCGCAATGAGCTCGATATTTTTATCGACCAAACGACCCCACTCATCCCTGAAAGCGACGAGACTCGTGAAACCCAGCCCACGCTGAGCTTTCAACGAGTACTTCAGCGCGCTGTTTTTCATGTTCAATCTTCAGGTCGCAGCGAAGTAACAGGTGCAAATGTACTTGTGGCTATTTTTAGTGAGCAAGAATCTCACGCGGCATATCTTCTTAAGAAAAACGACATCAGCCGCTTAGACATAGTGAATTTTATTTCACACGGTATTACCAAAGGCAGCAATGAAGGCGATAGCGGTTCATCTCCTGATTCATTTGGTGGTGCAGAGAATGCCGAAGAAGCTAACTCAGAAGATCGTCTAGAAAATTTTGCGACCAACCTTAACGAAGTAGCGAAGCAAGGTAACATTGACCCACTCATCGGTCGTGACAAAGAGCTAGAACGTACCGTTCAAGTTCTGTGTCGTCGTCGTAAGAACAACCCTCTATTAGTGGGAGAGGCGGGTGTGGGTAAAACTGCTATCGCTGAAGGTCTTGCATGGCGCATCGTTGAAGGCCAAGTCCCTGAAATCATTCAGAGCAGCGTGATTTACTCTTTGGATATTGGTTCATTGCTTGCGGGAACGAAATATCGTGGTGACTTTGAGAAGCGCTTTAAAGCGATTCTGAAGCAACTCGAGAAAGAAGAAGACGCTATCCTGTTCATCGATGAGATCCATACCATTATTGGTGCGGGTGCAGCATCGGGTGGTCAGGTGGATGCGGCAAACCTAATTAAACCGCTATTAAGCAGCGGTAAATTACGTTGTATTGGCTCAACCACTTACCAAGAGTACAGCAGTATTTTTGAGAAGGAGCGTGCTTTATCTCGTCGCTTCCAGAAAATCGATATTGTTGAACCATCGCTAGATGATACAACCAAAATTCTGATTGGCTTGAAGCCAAAATACGAAGCTCACCACGAAGTACGTTACACCAACAAAGCGTTACGTGCCGCTGTGGAGTTGTCTGCTAAGTATATTAATGAACGTCACCTTCCAGATAAGGCGATTGACGTTATTGATGAAGCGGGTGCTCGTAGTCGTTTGGCGCCTGCAAGTCGTCGTAAGAAAACGGTAAGCGTGGCTGATATTGAGTCAATGGTTGCGAAAATGGCGCGTATTCCTGAGAAGTCAGTATCGTCTTCAGACAAAGATACGCTGCAGAAACTGGATGACCGCATGAAAATGTTGGTATTCGGACAAGACCCAGCGATCGATGTATTGAGCGAAGCGATCAAGCTAACTCGTGCAGGGTTGGGAGCAGACAATAAACCTGTTGGTTCATTCTTGTTTGCTGGCCCTACTGGTGTCGGTAAAACAGAGGTGACTGTTCAACTGTCTAAATTGATGGGTATTGAGCTTCTGCGCTTTGATATGTCTGAGTACGGCGAGCGTCACTCGGTAAGCCGCTTGATCGGTGCGCCTCCTGGTTATGTTGGTTATGATCAAGGTGGTCTGCTAACCGATGCTGTTATCAAGAACCCACACTCTGTTGTGCTACTTGATGAGATCGAGAAGGCACACCCAGATATCTTTAACTTGTTATTACAGGTGATGGACAACGGTACGCTAACCGACAACAACGGTCGCAAAGCAGATTTCCGCAATGTGATCCTAGTGATGACGACCAACGCTGGTGTTGCAGAAACCGAGAAGAAATCGATCGGTTTGATCCAACAAGATCATGCGCCAGACGCAATGAGTGAAATCAAGAAGGTATTTACTCCTGAGTTCCGTAACCGTCTTGATAATATCATCTGGTTCAACAGCCTTGATCCAAGTGTGATCAGTCAAGTTGTTGATAAGTTCATTGTTGAGCTTCAGGTCCAACTGGACGCTCGTGGTGTATCTTTAGAGGTTTCTGAGGATGCTCGTCATTGGTTAGCTGAAAGAGGCTATGACAAGACCATGGGCGCTCGTCCGATGGGACGTGTGATTCAAGAGAAGCTTAAAAAGCCTCTTGCTAATGAGTTGCTGTTCGGAAGTTTGGTTGACGGCGGTACGGTTAAAGTATCTCTGAAAAAAGACGAACTGGATTTCATCTATGTTGGTGCGAAAGAAGAGGTTATGCATTAGGCATACTTCTTAAACACTAACGGCTTATAAAGAGCACTGAGTACAGTTAATCACGATATTAAACGCATGACTTTGGTTGTGCGTTTTTTTATGCTTGCTAGATGCTAGATGCTAGATGCTAGATGCTAGGTTGGTGTTGTTGGAGTGGTAAAAAGTTCAGGCGATAAAAAACGGAGCCTTGAGGGCTCCGCTTCTTATCGTATTCGGTAATTAAAAATTAACGAGCACGGAAGACGATGCGGCCTTTAGAAAGGTCGTATGGAGTCATCTCAACAGTTACTTTATCACCAGTAAGAATACGGATGTAGTTCTTACGCATTTTACCAGAGATGTGTGCTGTCACTACGTGACCGTTTTCAAGCTCAACACGGAACATTGTGTTTGGTAGAGTATCAAGGACAGTGCCTTGCATCTCGATTACGTCTTCTTTAGCCATCTAATCCTCTTTCGAAATTTGGCGGTTTTCAACGGCTTGATTGTGCCGTTAAAATCAAAATATGTAAAGTTGTCGCGTATTCTACCCTCGCCACCGCTGATTTACTAGCCTTTGATGACGTTGAAATCGTACTTTATAGTTCATCGCAGGGCATTCATCGATTTGATAACCCAAATATAACCATTGTTTTTGTTCTTTCTGGGCATGTTGGATCTGGAATAGAACGCCAAGAGTTCCCATGGAAATGTCGATATCAGGGTCGAAGAAGGTATAAAACGCGCTCGTACAGTGAGACATGATGTCTGTAACGGCAATGCCGACTAACTGCCCCTCATCATAGATGTGCATGAACTTTGTAGCAAGCCATTCATTTTTAGAGAAATGCAGAAACTCTTCTTTCTTCGGTGGATACATGGTTCCCGAACGGTGGCGAGCGGTTATATAGCGGCTATACAAGTCAAACCAGTTGTCATCCATTTCATCTTTCAGCTCCCAACGCAGCGCTTTGGCCTTGTTGAGTATTCGTCGTTGGCTCTTGGAAAACTTGACCTCGGGAATCGACAGTCGAATCGCTTGGCACGATGAGCAATTATCGCAATGTGGTTTATAAATGGTTGTTCCACTGCGGCGAAATCCATTCGCAAGCAGAACTTCATAGTTATCTGCGGTGTGCATGTGTTCATCAAGCGTGACTGCCACTCTTTCTTCGAGGTGGGGTAAGTAACTGCAAGCGTGATTGTCTGTTAATCCAATTCTGATTTGTTGTAAATCTGGATTCATTAAGGCATTTCCTTTAGCCATTGTTTTTTAAAACATGCATCGTTAACGGACGTTTCTTTGAGTAATCGAAGAGAACTCAGGAATTCATCCCTATCAACCTCGATAGCGCCCAAGGATTCCAAGTGTGGGTTCATGACTTGGCAATCAATGAGTTGTCCGCCGAATTGTGTAAAGTGCTCGCAAAAGTACCATAGCGCAATTTTAGAGGCATTAGTCTTCAGGCTGAACATCGATTCACCGCAAAAGACTTGGCCTCTTTGTAAGCCGTAAAGTCCGCCGATCAGTTCATCATCTTGCCAAACCTCAACCGAGTGGCAGAAACCTAATGAAGCGAGTTTGCGGTAGGCTGACTGCATGTCGCTGTTTAGCCAGGTTTCTTCTTTGGGCCTTAGTGAAGAGCAATAACCAATTACTTTGTCCGTCGCTTGGTTGATGCTGACTCGGTAATTGTGCTTTCTTTGAAACTTTTTAAGACTTTTTGACGGTTCGAATGTCTTAGGATTAAATACCGCTCGCGGTGCAGGGCTCCACCAAAGTATAGGCTCACCTGGGCCATACCATGGAAATATACCTTGGCTATAAGCGTTCAGAATTCGTATGGGTGACAAATCACCACCGAACGCGAGTAGACCGTTGGGTTCATCAAGCGCGTCGAAGGGCGAAGGAAACTCTATACTAGTAGTATCAAGTTCGGTTAGGTATATAGTCATAAGTACCGCATTACAGATTAATCACTGACCAAGAGGTCTTTAGGAGTTTTACCATGAAGAAGTTGCTTTGGATTTTACTTGTTTTGCCCATGTTGGCAAATGCAGCTTACAACAGAAACCAAGCCAGACCAGTGAATGAGGTCGTTTACGGTGAGGTTGATACGGTCAGGTACATTACCCAACAGGAGATCGTAGAGTCGAAAGCGAATGGTTGGGAAACCTTGTTGGGTGCGGCAATTGGTGGTTTGGTTGGTAATCAGTTTGGTGGCGGCACAGGTAAAGAAGTCGCAACGGCGGTTGGTGCTGTAGCGGGGGCGGGGATCGCTCGTAATCGCGGCAATACGCAATATCGGGTGGAATATAAACTCGTTGAATTATTGGTTAAAACCAAGGATGACAATCTGGTTAACATCATTCAAGACGTTGACAATTCGATGTTGTTCAATAGAGGTGATGATGTGCGGATTCTCTATTTTTCAGATGGCGTTCGAGTTGATCTAGTGTACTAGTATACAAATGTGTTTGGTTGGCTAATTAATCGCCTTTATTGAGGGGATTAGCTCTGGAGTTCGTCGGAAAAGTTCGTTAGTCTGCAAGTACGAAGAATTATTCATCACCCGAAAATAAATACGCGCCAGTGACTTCGGGTGGTACAAGGACTATAAGAACTAATGG
>NZ_JBFRVX010000727.1:0-6745 GCF_041475345.1 Vibrio sp. 10N.222.48.A3
TTTATAAACAGGTGGTGGGGGGGGGGGGGCTCGTTTTTGATTGCTTTTTATTTAAACAACACTAAAATAGTTAGCCTTGCTAACTAAATGCCATTCTTGATTAGGTGAGTATGCTGAACCAGAATTTAGAAAAGATTGAGCGCTTCGCCTCTAAGATATGGCGAACTCAGGTAAATGAAGATCCTATTTGCCAATTGAGCTTCAATGAGTATGACTATTTGAAGGTCATTCAATCTTCTCCTGAACCGATTCGATTGACTGATCTTGCGATTGAGATGCAGGTGACCAAGCCTTCAGCAACCACTATGGTTCAGAGACTAGAGAGAAAGGGGCTTGTTGAGCGTAAAGCTTCGCTCGAAGATGCGAGGTCTAAGTTGGTCGTATTGACCAGCAAAGCTGAAGTCGGCTTAGAAGAAGAAAGTAAGATCTATCAGGTCATGGCACAGATATTGGAAAGTCGTTTGTCTGAGCAAGAGTCTCAGCAGCTAAACCTATTATTAAATAAAGCTTTGAAGTAAATAATTTAGATATTTAGTTAGCCTTGTTAACTAATTTTTCGAGTCATATCTTGTTGATATGCGACTCACAGATGAAAGTAGAGTAAGAAATGAGTAACTCAATTAGTCGTCAGTTTTGGCGATACACAATCCCTACTGTGGCTGCCATGTTGGTTAATGGCCTTTACCAAGTGGTGGATGGCATCTTCATTGGCCGCTATGTGGGGGCTGATGGACTTGCAGGTATCAATGTTGCGTGGCCTGTGATTGGTTCGATTCTCGGTATTGGTATGTTGGTGGGTGTAGGTACAGGTGCGCTTGTCTCGATTCGCCAAGGTGAAAAAGATACTCAAGGCGCTAAGGAGATCTTAGCAACAGGTTTAACCTTGTTGTTGGCGATAACACCTATTGTTTCTGCATTGCTGTTTTTGTTTGCTGATAACTTCTTGCTTTGGCAGGGCGCAGAAGGGAGAGTGTATGAACTTGGCCTACAATACTTACACATTCTGATTGGCGCGAGTGTCTTCACGCTAGGTTCGATCGCGATGCCGTTTTTACTGCGTAACGATGACAGCCCGAACTTGGCCACCATACTGATGATTGTCGGTGCGGTGATCAATATAGCTCTGGATTATCTGTTTATTGCTCAGCTTGGTTGGGAGTTGAAGGGTGCTGCATTGGCAACCGCGATTGCTCAGTTTGTAGTAACAGGTTTGGGGTTAGCTTACTTCTTCTCACGTCGAGCAAACCTGCGCTTGCGTTGGAATGAACTGAGACTGAAGCTTGATGTGATTCCACAAATCTTTGCCATTGGTACATCAAGCTTCTTTATGTACGCTTACGGTTCGATGATGGTTGCGCTGCACAATGCGTTGTTCTCTCAATATGGCGACCAGTTGATGATTGGTGCTTACGCGATTTTGGGCTACATAGTGACGGTTTATTATCTCACGGCTGAAGGTATCGCCAACGGCATGCAACCATTGGTGAGTTATAACCATGGTGCGCGTAACCAAGCGAATATCCGTAAGCTACTTAAGATTGCGATGATGAGTTCGGTATTGATTGGTGTGGCGTTCGTGCTGCTTCTGAACGCGTTCCCACGAGAGTTTGTGTCAGTCTTTAACTCAGATGAACCTCAGCTAGTTGAGTACACCGTGTTGGGTATTCGATTGCACATGTTTGCACTGGCGCTTGATGGCTTCTTAGTGGTAGCGGGTGCTTACTATCAGGCGGTCAACAAAGGCAGTAAAGCGATGTTTGTCATGCTAGGTAATATGCTTATCCAGTTACCTTTCTTGTACATTATGCCTAAGTTGTACGGTGTGCCGGGGATCTGGGTTGCGTACCCACTGTCTAATATTGCGCTAAGCGTGGTGGTGATGGTGATGCTCTACAAAGATGTAAAGAAGCTCGATGTCTCACCGATGAATACAGCGGCGGCATAGGTCGTATTTCTTAAGTAGAATTAAAAAGGTCTAGCGAATGCTAGACCTTTTTGTCTCTGTGGCTGATGGGTTTAACTCTAGAAACTAGATGTTTTTAACGTCTAAACCCGCAAGCTGATGCCAGTAGCCATTGCACTGGCGGCTTTCAATCTTCATTGGTTTTTGACCTTGCTCGTTCGCTCTGAAGTTATTGATTTCAGAGAAAGTGTCGATACCCAATGGACTCAGGCGAACGACATCGACCAAGTCATGCATGCTCGGTAGATCATTGACTAGGTTGTAGCAGTAACCTGATTGCGTCTGGATACCATTAAGGTTAAATACCGATTGGCCTTCTTGGCTTTCGACCTGTAGACCTGTTGGGTATTTGATGCAGCAGGTTTCGCAATCGTCTTTGGCTTTGTTCTCTGCTCGGGCTGTAAAGCAACGTGCAGAGTAAGCAAGAGGTAAGTAGCCATGGCTAAACACTTCTACTTCGAACTTATTACGAATATTAAGCTCTTCGCACTGTTTCATTACGTTGCTTAGCCACTCGCGAGAAAGCTCAACGGGCATACACCAACGCGTCATACCTTGTTTCAAGAACAGGTTCAGAGTGCGTGCATTGTAGGTGTTCACCGCAGGGCCAACAACAAAAGGCACCTTACTTTCACTTGCCAGTTGAATCGCAGATACATCATTGGCTTCAATGGCGAAGTCACCGTTATCAATGTACTTCTTCATGATGTTGACTTCGCTTGGGGCTTCTAGCAATGCCATGGTTGAAAGTACCACTTGCTTACCTGAATCAGACAGCTCTTTTGCTATGTCCATCCAGTGTTTTGCTTTCATCTCACGGCGCTTTGAGCACACCGCTTCACCGAGGTAGATGATGTCGGCAGAGCTTGATTTTGCTTGCTCATAGAAGCTTTCAACATCTTGTTTTGGCCAAAAATAAAGTAGAGGGCCTAATGCGTATTTCATTGAGTTCTCCATTTGGCTCTATTGCCATTTACGGTGGTAAGCGCCAAGCGTGGTTTGTGTACCTTCAGATACATTCGCCAGTGTCGCATTCCAAGCTTGTTCCACTTGGTATTGTTCAGGGTTCGCTAAGTAGCGATCGATGGCTGCGCGCCAAGTGCGAGTGACTTGCTCGACATAAGCAGGGCTACGTTGGCGACCTTCAATCTTCACAGAAGCAACATTCGCGGCGAAAAGCTCAGGCAACATAGATAGTGTGTTAAGGCTAGTTGGCTCTTCAAGTGCGTGATAACGCTTTCGCTCACCATCTACTTCTGCTTCAAATCGGCCTTTACATAGCGTTGGGTAACCTGCGTTCTCACCTGCTTCATACTTGTCGATAAGGATTTCGTTCAAGCGAGATTCAAGTCCGCCATCCGTTTCTTGCCAGCGAACGTATTTTGCTGGAGAACATGCCCCAACCGTATTTGGCGATTCACCCGTCATGTATGAAGAGAGGTAGCAACGGCCTTCTGCCATGATACATAAGCTACCAAAAGCGAATACTTCGAGGTCAACGTCAGAAGTGATGTTACGAGAAAGCTGTTTGACCTGATGGATCGACAATACGCGCGGCAATACCACACGCTTAACGTTGAAATTTTTATGATAGAAGTCGATAGCGGCTGCATTGGTCGCAGATGCTTGTACTGATAAGTGCAGCTCTAGTTCTGGATATTTATTTGCAGCGTACTCGAGCACCGCAATGTCAGCGATGATCAGCGCATCAACGCCTAGTGCGGCGGCGTTATCTACAGCGTTAGTCCAGCGTTCGAAGCCGTTTGGGTGAGCAAAAGTATTTAAGGCAACGTGAATTTTCTTGTTGCGGTCATGCACATACTGCACAGCACGATCGAGCTTTTTACCCGCAAAGTTAAGTCCTGCGAAGTGTCGGGCATTCGTATCGTCTTTGAATCCGATATAGACAGCATCCGCACCGCAATCAATAGCGGTTTTCAAAGCAGGTAAGTTACCCGCTGGGCATAAGAGTTCCATTTGCTCACTACCAATAGAATAAAATTGAAGCGAGTATTTTATGAAGAATTATGAATGACGGAATTGATGTAAGGCAGGTTTAGATGGATAAATCTGCTTTTACCCCATTTGAGGTACTGACGAATGGCGAATTTACGCTTTAGCTTGGTGTTGGAGGGCGTGTTTAATTAATTCTTGTGACGACGGTTTTGGGCGAACAGTTCTTCAACCTCTTGTTTTGGTTGAGGGCGATAGAAGTGGAAACCTTGAATTGAACCACAGTTGAGGTTAGACAGCAGGGTTGCTTGCTCACTGGTTTCGACACCCTCTGCAACCACGGTTAAATCGAGAGATTTCCCAAGGTTGATGATGTTTTCAATTACGGTAATTTGCTTTGGTAAGGTATCGATATCTGAGATAAAAGCCCGGTCAATTTTAAGCTCATCAATCGGAAAGCGAGCAAGGTAAGATAGAGAAGAGTAACCCGTACCAAAGTCATCGATGGATAACGCAAAGCCAAGTCTCTTAATCGCGTTCAGCATTTGAAGCGTGTGCTCACTATCACTCATTACGGCACTTTCTGTAAGCTCAAAGGTAATCGCACTTGGATCTAGCTCAGTAGAACGCAGCAACTTCTCCATGAAATCAATCAATTTTGGATTACCAAACTGCTCTGGTGAAAGGTTGATCGCGACGCGACCAGGTAAAATACCTTGCATCTTCCAACGTTTCACCGTGGCAAATACTTCGCGCATTACCACACGACCAAGTTGTTCAATAAGGCCAGCTCGTTCCGCTACAGGAATAAATGCGGCAGGGCTAATATAACCTTCTACGGGGTGTTTCCAACGTACCAGAGCTTCTGCTCCGTTAATGGTGAAGTCACGCGCATTTACTTTTGGTTGGTACCAAACCTCAAGCCCGTTCTGTTGCAGTGCTTTTTGCAGTTCTATCTCAAGCCACAGTCGCATTCGCGCTTCTTTGTTCATCTGTTCGTTGAACTTGATCAGGCGGTTGCGTCCACGATCCTTAGCTTCATACATTGCGGTGTCAGCATTCTGTAGCAAGATACGTGCGTCACTGCCATCGTGAGGAAAGCTCACACTACCAATCGAGCAGGCTAAACGCTTGCTAAAATGGTGGAGATCGAAGGGTTGGTTGATCAGAGATATGATCTTTTCAGAGAGTATTTCAGGTGTTCGTGGGTGTTCAGGCTCAGGTAGAATAATACCAAATTCATCACCGCCTAAATGGCCAATAATAGCTTGACGAGGCAGTTGTCGTTTTAAGCGAGATGCGACCTCTTTAATCACTTTATCACCGATGTGGTGGCCAAGTGAGTCATTGATATTTTTGAAGTTATCGATGTCTAAGTAGAGCATCACAACAGGGGTCTTGTTGTGAATGAACTGCTCAAGGCTTTTGGTAAACCCAAGTCGGTTGTAGAGCTTAGTCAGTGTATCGATGTAGGCATCTTCACTGTTAGCGGGGGTGTATTGTTTTGTTGTTTCTTGAGCGTCTTGAATAAGTACGAGTTGGGTACTGCTTCCAAGAATGACCGTCGAGTCGATATTTAACTGAACTTTACGTTCAAAGCCACATCGAGCACCCGTTAAACAAACCAAGCCAGACTCAGAAATAATGGAGCTGAGGTCATTATTAAAGACTGTTTTGGTTTGTTCATCGATAAATAATCGGCCTAACTCTTCGCCAATCAATTCTGTGGTGGAGTTAAAACCAAGTAAGCGCGCAGCTGCAGGGTTCGAAGACAGAATGTAGTCGTTTTCAACTAATAGCAATCCGTCTGGGAGCAGGTGAGATAGCTTGTGGAATTTCGCTTCAGACTCTTCTAAAGAACGGACAAGTACTTGGTTTTCAGATGTATCGAAGGCGTGAAAGATGATGTATTCAGTCTTTTTACCATTGGTAAGCGGAGATAGGCTGAAATGAAGGCTAGTGTCTAAAGCCGTTTCGTTTAGGGTGATTTCGGCCTCAATCGTTTCGCCATTGAATGCACGCTCATAGTAAGGCTTTAGGTGTTGATAGAATTGCTCGCCCAAGGTTTGGCGGTCATTCATGCCTACAAGCTCTGTTTTACTTAAACCAGCAATATCACAGTAACGCTCATTCACCATAAAATAGTTATGTTGAGCATCAAGTACCGCAAAAAAGAACGGGCTGTTTGCAGTAAGCTGTGTAAACCAATGTTGTAGTTGCTGGGGAGGCATCAAAGTACTACCAATTCTCCAAGAGCTTGAATATTCACTATCGATAAACATTGATTGCTTTTTGTTCAGCTATCGATGTTTACTTGTGAGTGCAGCGATTCGCTGTGATTTTCATGACCAGAGTTACTATAACTGTGATTATCAATATATTAAAGGTCGAGCATCAAACTGAATTAATTTGATACATAACAGTAACTGAGATCTCAACATCATCTATGATGCTTTCTATATTATTGACAAAGTTACGGATAAGTCACGTGATAAACAAGATACGCACTCAACTAGTTCAAAATGCCGCATCAATTTTGCGATCTCCAGTCCAGTTATTACCAAAATCAGTACAAAAAAAAGCCTTATTAGAAGCATTGAAAAATGTATTCAAGGAGGCTTTAGAGGATGGTGATTTTGAGTTCTTAGAAGACAAGTGGCTTAAAGTTTCAATAAAAGATATGGGGTTAAGTTGGTGTATTAGCTACAAAAATGAGCAACTAGTTGTCGCTGATAAAGAGGTCAATGAAGATGTGAGTTTTAGTGGCAATCTAAATGATCTCGTGTTGATTGCTGGGCGAAAAGAAGACCCAGATACGCTTTTCTTCCA
>NZ_JBFRVX010000728.1:0-3948 GCF_041475345.1 Vibrio sp. 10N.222.48.A3
ATTTTTTAAAGCGGCTTGTTCTTTTAAAAGCGAGTAGGCTAGCGTTCGCCTTGAACCTCAAAGTCATCGCTGATTAAACGAGCGCAACCATCGGCTTCTAGTGCCCAGTGCTCACGATGCACAACACCAAACGCTTTGTTCATTGTCCAACTAGCCGTCAAAATGTAGCCGCCTTCTGGGTGCTCTTCCCACGTAACGTCTGTGTAATCAACGTCTTTGAAACCTTGGTCGATGATGTTTTGCCAAAATGCTTGAATCGCTTCACGACCTTCAAAAGTACCAAATGGACGCGCTTCCATTACACAGCTTTCAGCATATTGATCTGCACAACCTTTCGCATCTTGGCTGTTGAATGCTTTCTGCCATGCGTTAATGCCTTGCTTACATGCTTCTAAAATTTGGTTGTTTAACATTGTCTTTCTCCATATCAGTCTTCTTTCAAACACTGTGTCTTTGATTTGGTTATCTCGATAAGTTGGATTCAGTTTAGCCTTGGAAATTAAATTGAAAAACAGAGATAATAGAAAATACTGTGTGTAAAAAGAGAACAATAAGATGAGTAAGCTAAAGCAGATGTCGATTTTCGCTCACATCGTAGAGCAGGGCTCAGTATCAGCTGCGGCTGAAAAGCTTGAGTTATCCAAGTCCGTCGTCAGTCAGCACCTCAAAATTCTGGAACAAGAACTAGGTGCTTCACTTCTCAAACGCACAACACGGAGGCAATCTCTGACCAGTATGGGTGAGCGTTTTTATTTAAGCTGCAAAGACATCAACGTGATTGCTGACTCGGCTTGGGATATGGCCAAAGCTGAGCTAGAAGAGCCACAAGGTCGGATTCGTATTACTGCACCGAATGCGTTGATGGATTTATTGGTCGCGCCTGTTATTGCAGACTTGATGAAGCAATACCCGAAGTTAAAACCAGAGCTGATCAGCGATGATCAGCACTTAGATTTCATGGAACACGATATTGATCTCGCAGTACGAGTGGGCAGTTCTCGTGACAGCAACCTAAAGCAGAAACGCTTGGGCGAGTTTAAAGACGTGTTGTGTGGCGTTGAAAGCATGCGTTCTCGTGAGCTTGAATCTATCCCTTACATTGCTAACTCATGGCAAGGTAAGCAAGTCTCTCATCGCTTTACTTCTCAAACAGATCAAGACTTTATTTACCAACAACAAGCAAGCTGCACTACGAACTCCTTTCATAGTTGTCTCGCGTTGATCAAATTTGGCGTTGGCATTGGTGTGATCCCAGACTTCTATCTTCATCAACTATCAAATGAAGTGGTCGATCTCTTACCAAGTTTTCAACTACCCACTAACACGGTTTATGCGTTGAACTCATTCGCCTCAAACACACCGATTGCCATCAAACTGTGCGTTCAAGCGTTAGAAGAGAAGCTCAAACAGAACTTTGTTTAAAACCAATTCGATAAGTTAGTGATTTAGTAAAGAGGCTTAAAACCAAACTTGCCTAATAGATTGCTCAAGAGTGAAGATACAAAAACATAAAGACACTAAAAAGCCCGAGTATAAACTCGGGCTTTGAATGGTTTTCTTTATAACTTATGAGGAGCTAGATTGCCTGACGAAGTTGGAAGTAACGTCCTTCTTCGTTTAACAGCGATTCATGAGAGCCGTGTTCTACAATCTCGCCTTGTTCAATTAGAACGATAGAATCCATCGCTTCCAGACCAATCAAACGGTGCGTAATGAAGATAACCGTCTTGCCTTCAAAGTGCTTCTCGAACAGTGCCATGATACTGTGTTCTGTTTGCTTATCTAAGCCTTCTGTTGGCTCATCTAGAAGCAGGATAGGGGCATCATGAAGAATGGCACGTGCGATACCAATACGGCGCTTCTCACCACCAGACAGTTGACGACCACCGTCACCCAACCAGCTATCAAGACCATCATTCTCAAGCAGCTTTTCTAGACCAACGTCTTTAAGGATGTTAGCTAGGTGCTCATCGTTGGCATCTGGTTTCGCAATCAACAAGTTGTCGCGTAGGCTGCCATTCAAGATGTCGACACGCTGGCTTACCACACTGATTGATTCACGAAGCTGTGATTCATTCCACTGCGTCAGTTCAATACCCGCGATTGAGATGTAGCCCTTTTTAGGATCCCAGTAGCGAGTCAGAAGCTGAATCAGAGTCGATTTACCTGAACCCGTTTGACCCACAATCGCAACCTTGTTCGTTGCCGGAATTGTTAGCTCAACAGCGTTCAGAACACTGCGCTCAGAATCAGGGTAGTTGAACGTCACGTTTGAGAACGTAATATCAAGTGGCTTATTGATGTCGAGCTTCTCTTCAGCAAACTGAACTTCAGGCTCCGACAGAATCACTTCGTTCAAGCGACGAGCAGAAGACAGAGTTTGACCTAAATGCTGGAACGCGCCTGTGATAGGCATCAGCAGTTCAAAACTTGCCATAGTAGCGAACGCCATTAGCGCGATGAACGGGTCTGGTGCATTGCCACCCACGCCGTCAGCCGCAAGCCAAAGCATAAGAACCAACGTCAAACCGTTGAACAGCATTAGTGCAGCTGACGCCATACCAGTTAGGTTAGCATTCACAAACTGATTCGCCATCAGCTTGTGTTGCGTTTCTAGAATCGCATTACGGTACCGCTCTTCAGCACCGAACAGAGTCAGTTCGCTGTAGCCTTCAACCCAATCTAGCGTAGTCACACGAAGGTCAGCTTTGTTCTGTGTCAGCTCACCGCCGTTACGCTTGCCCAGCTTGTAGAACAAGATTGGCCAAACCAACAGCATGATCAGAAGGATAGAACCTAAGATCAAACCAAGCGAACTATCGAACCACATTAAGAATAGAGTCAGGAAGAAAATCCCAAACACACCCACCGTCACAGGGCTTACTAAACGTAAGTACACGTGATCCATCGCGTCGACATCAGCAACCAAACGGTTCAGTAGATCGGCGTCACGAAGGTTTGAGATACGACCTGGGATCAGCGGAGCCAGCTTCTTGAAGAAAAAGATACGTAAATCAGTTAACAGTTTGAATGTTGCATTGTGGCTGACAACACGTTCACCCCAACGACCCGCAGTACGGCTCATTGCCAAACCACGTACACCACCACCCGGTAGCATGTAGTTGAAGGTTTCACGTGCAATCGTAAGGCCTGCAACCGCAGAAGCTGAAATGAACCAGCCTGATAGCGTTAACAAGCCGATAGAAGCCGACAGAGTAGCAAAAGCCAATAGCATGCCTAGCGATAGGCCAAACCAATGCTTTTTATAGAGTTTCAGGTAAGGCAGTAAATCACGCATCTAAATTACCCTTATTATCTTGTTGAGCTAAGTTCGCGTTCAGCATCTCTTCAAACAAACCACCCGCAGTCGAAAGCTGAGAGTAATGACCTTGTTCAACCAGACCGCCATCACGCATCACCAGAATATTATCGACTGATTTAAGAGGTGCGAGTTGGTGCGTTACAAGCAGGGCAGTGCGGCTTTCAATATTGCTATTGATGCCTTTCATCACTAACTGTTCGCTACGAGTATCTAGGCTGGCAGTGGGTTCATCTAACAACCAGAACTGGCCATCTTGAATCATTGCGCGAGCTAGTGCCAAACGCTGAGATTGACCAACAGACAGGCCGCCAGAGCGATCAGAAATCATGTAATCCAAGCCGTGTTCGTTAACGAAATCGCTAGCAAATGATTGCTCAAGTGCATTCTCGACAACTTGGTCAGCAATATCGTGCTTACCCAGGGTGACGTTGTCACGAATGCTGCCGTGCAACAACAATGGGTTTTGACCCACCCAGCTAATGGTTTTACGCCAAGAGGCTAAGTCTAAGTCACGCAGTTCAATGCCATTGATTTTCAAGCTTCCTTCATAAGGCATGAAACCAAGGATGGCATTGATCAAACTTGTTTTACCCGCACCACTTGGGCCAACTAACGCAGTCGATTGG
>NZ_JBFRVX010000729.1:0-13563 GCF_041475345.1 Vibrio sp. 10N.222.48.A3
AGCCCATACAACACCATTAATGATCTGATTAAAGAAGCCAAAGAAAAACCTGGTAGCGTGAAATTTGCTTCAACCGCTGCGCCAAACTTCTACTTAATGTCTCTTGAAAAAGACCAAGATATTAAACTCAACGCTATCCCTTATAACGGTGCATCTGAAGCGATTCCTGCAGTACTGGGCCACCACACAGACGTAACCATGGTGACACCGGGTGAAGCTATCGCTCAACTTCGTTCAGGCCAACTAAAAGCATTAGGTGTCATGTCTGAAGAACGTATTCAGTACATTCCCGATGTTCCTACTTTGAAAGAGCAAGGTATTGATGTAGTAACAGGAACATGGCGTGGTATCGGCGCTCCAAAAGATACGCCGGATGCAGTCATCGAGAAACTAGGTGCGGTATTTGATGAAGCAATGGCAAGTGAAGAGTTCAAGTCTTTCATGGCAAAAGGCGCAATGACTATCCACAACCTTGACGATAAAGCCTTCACTACGTTCGTTTCCGAAGATACAAAATCGCTTACTGAACTAATTCAATAACATTCATCCAGAGGCACAACGATCAGTTGTGCCTTTTTTATCGGTATGTACCTTTCCCTTGCTTTACTTTTTAGGGGTAAATTCTATGTCTAACGCCAACTTAAATCGGAATGTCGTTTTCCCTTCCATAATCATCATACTAAGCGCAATAGCACTCGCGTTGATTACTCAGTTTGATCGTCCGATGTATCAAGATGCAAGTGTTGATGCAAAATTCTTCCCGATGATGATTGTGATTGCTCAAATTGCTATCTGTATTGTTCTCATCGTTCAGCACAAACTCAAAGGTGTTCCAGAACAACAAGAAGCGATGATAAGCAAGATGTCGATCTTCGGCGTGGCCTTTCTTATTGGATACGCATTACTCATCAGTGTGGTTGGCTACCTTTACGCGAGTTTGATTGCCTTTATGTTCTACCTCGTTTACTTCAAAGTTAAGAAGCCAATCTACTACGTTGTCGCCGTTGTCTTTGTGTTTGCGGTTTACTATTTGTTTGGCGAGGTGTTCTACATCGCGCTTCCTGAAGCAACCTGGTCATAGGAGGTCATAATGTTTGAATATCTAATCGATGGTCTCGCAACCGCTGTGAGTTTTGCAGTGCTACCTGTCCTTGTTTTTGGTGTACTGGGCGGCGTAATTTTAGGCGCACTACCCGGTCTAACGGCGACGATGGGCGTTGCGATTCTCCTTCCGTTTACCTTTGGCATGGAACCGACGTCAGCCCTCGTGATGTTAATTGGTGTATACATTGGTGGCATTTACGGTGGTTCTATTGCCGCAATACTACTTAAAACACCAGGGACACCAGCGTCTGCAGCAAGTGTACTCGACGGCCACACCATGGCTGTGAGAGGACAAGCAGCAAGAGCATTAAGTATTTCGGCTGTTGCTTCATTCATTGGCGGGTTACTCAGTACTATCGTCCTTATTGCCATTGCGCCTAAATTAGCGACCTTTGCACTTCGTTTTAATGCTCCAGAGTACTTCGCACTTGCTCTGTTTGGTTTAACTATCATTGCGAGCGTTTCTTCGAACAACATCTTTAAAGGGCTACTTGCGGGTACGATTGGACTACTGGTTTCTACCGTTGGGCTCGACCCAATCAGCAGTGTGCCAAGGTTTACTTTTGACATCATGGATCTCTACAGCGGAATCAATGTCATCCCTGTTTTGATTGGTTTGTTCGCTCTATCTGAAGCATTAAACCAGCTAGAGAAACTGTTCTCTGAAAAGAAAGTCGTCGCGCCGAAGTTTGACCACAAATTATTGAGCAAAGGCGACCTTAAAGAAATGCTACCAACCGCAATAAAAAGTGGTTTGATGGGAACAACCATCGGTTCTGTACCGGGTGCTGGTGCTGATATTTCGGCATTCGTTTGTTACAACGAAGCAAAACGTTCATCGAAAAATCCCGAAGAGTTTGGTAGAGGATCAGTACGAGGTCTAGCAGCAGCCGAATCTGGAAACAACGGTGTAACGGGTGGTTCGTTAGTTCCATTGTTAACACTTGGCGTTCCGGGGGATGCTGTGGCAGCGGTTCTTTTAGGCGCACTCATTGTTCAAGGTTTAACACCGGGGCCTCTGCTGTTTGCCCAAAACCCCGAAGTGGTTTATGGCGTATTCAGCTCGATGTTGGTTGCTAACCTTGTGATGCTAGTGATTGGTTTACTGGGTATTCGTTTCTTCTGCCGTATCATTGAAGTACCGAAGATCATCATGATTCCAATCATTGTCTTCCTTTCAATTGTCGGCGCTTACGCAATTAACAACTCGATGTTTGATGTGGGTATTGCAATCGGTTTCGGTCTACTTGGCTTTATCTTAACTAAACTGGATATTCCGTCTTCACCAATTCTGCTTGCGATCATCTTAGGGCCAATGGCAGAAACAAACCTTAGGAAATCACTGCTGATGTACGATGGCAGTTGGTCTTTCCTTTATGAGCGCCCTATTGCTCTCGCGTTCATCGTGTTAGCTGTATTCTCGGTTTATTCAACGTTAAAAATGAAGAAAAAGCAGAAACAAAAGCAAACTTACGAACATCATGATTAGCCGCTTGTTTAAGCTATAATATTCAAAGAACTCAAAGCCAGAGACAACAGTCTCTGGCTTTTTTCATACATGAAAGCAGCCAATTTTCGTAAACGGTAGACAACAAAAAAGTATGCACTTGGCATACCCTTTTAAGTCGTTTATCTGAGCGTAATGCTGTTCATCTCTATATGAAGTGACTCATCTACGCTCTAGATTATTTCTATTACGCCGTCGCCAAACGGTGGTTGGCATCCTGCAAGTGTGCCGCAGAAACAACTCGTGCCTTATCACTATCACCAGCCATGATTGCTTCATAGATTCTGCGGTGTTCATTGATACATGTGCTGCCCTCTTCAGAAGAGTGCACGATGAAGTTAACGAACATGGTCGTCAGAATATTGCCGAATGGCAGGTAGAAATCGTTACCTGTCGCATTAAAGATCAAGCTATGGAACCGAGTATCAATGTCTGTCCAACGCTCTTGGTCAAACACTTCAGCTTCATCCACTTCGACCATCTTTTGGAAGATCTCTGAAAGCTCGATACGTTGCTCAGCGGTCGCAAATTTTGCCGCCAGTGCACACGCTTCAGGTTCAATCGCACGGCGAAGACCTAAGAACTGTGAACAGAATTGGTCTACGTCGGTTAGGCCGTCCATCCATTCAATCAGTTGAGGATCAAGGAAGTTCCAGTATGCGCGATCCACTACACGAGTACCGATTTTCGGGCGGGATTCTAACAGACCTTTAGAGGTCAATAGTTTAACTGCTTCACGAAGTGCCGTTCGGCTGATACCAAACTGTTCACACAACGCCATTTCACCAGGAATAATAGAACCTTGTGGCAGTTCGCCAGACAAGATTCCACGAGCGATTTCACGCGCTACTTGCACGTGCAGGCTGCGCTTCGAGCCCGAAATTGAATTAAAAGTGGTAACCATAAGTTCACTTATTTTATATGTTATGTTTATGTATTATTTAAGGACCACTATAACAGTATTTCAACCTACAGCCAATTGAGTAAAATCCAAACGAATCACAACCTGCAAATTTTTATAATCAGAGATTTAAAAAACATCCTGTGAGAAACGTTATCTTAAATCACTCATAAATCCGTACTCAAAACTAACCCTCTCTGTATCGGTATGAAAACCACCAGCACAGCCTCGAAAAACCATGGAAAAAAGATACACCTTTAGAAGCGCAATTCATTAACCGCCAGAGATTATTAAATGAGATCCCCTTCCCAAATTACATCAGCCTCTTTCCTACACGCATAAAAAAACCGAGCAACTCACAACGAGTTACTCGGTTTGACTTATTTCCGATATTCTTTGTCATCGACATTAATTTCGTTCAGTTACTTAGATGCGAACACCCTTACAATCGAACATGATATGGCGCTTCGTTCCCGCAAAGCACCACATCAGCACACACCATCGTTAAACGGTATGTGTGTTGATCATTTACAGTTGAGCAAATGACCCTTCCCACGAGTATGTCTCACCCGCGAACTCAACAGTGTGAGTTGCTTGCTGCGTGTCTTCAGCTTGGTTTGAAATACCGTAGTGGTAAGTGTTACCAGAAGTAGTCTGAATACGAACAACAGTCCCGACACTGTTATGGCCCACAACAGACACTGATTTAACCAGACCACGAGCGCCTACAGAGGCTTCGATTGACTCGTTAAAGTAACCATGCGTTTCTAGTACAGAAGCAAACACGTGGTTTTGACCAGACTGACGTAAGATAAGCGCAGGCTCACTCTTAAGGTTAAAGTCTGGATCGTTAGCACCAGTGCGAGCAAAGATTACTTCACTGCCCGCATTCGCGCTGGTTACTAGGCTGTAGTAGCTGCTGTCATGTAGCCAGCTCACCAGAGAGCCCTCTTGGTTCACTTTGCCTGAAGCAACGTTCCATAAGTGCTGGTAACCGTTGTCTTCACCTAGCGGCTTCAGCGTGCTTTCGATGTTGTAGTCGAAGTCAGTACGGATGATCTGGCCAGAGTGGTGAACGGGCAGGTCGTACTGGTGCTCAGCGTCAGCTTCAATGCGGTATACATCGATCACTAGTGGCTTCTCGAATTCAGGAAGTTCAGCAAGAATCACGCTGCGTTGCATGTCTACGCCGGTGTAGTACTCAGAAATTGTGCCGCTCATACCTTGCAGAGACTGGTCGTCTGCTACGAAGAAGTGCTTCTGACCAAACTTAGATTCAGCCAATGCCGTATCGAAGTTGTTCTGTGTTTTCTGATCAACCGTTACTGTGTTGTGAGCAACTGTCTGCTTACAGTAAGACTTGTTCTCTGGGATGTAACGACCGCCAAACTTAGGCTCAACGTTTACCCAGCGACCGAAGCCGTAATCGTGCAGCACTTCGTGGCCACGGCTGAATACGCTTAGGTGTAGCCCATCGTAGTGACCATGGTCTAGTGCAGAGTGGTATTGGTGATCGCTGCCGTGTTGACCAAACCAAATCAACGCCATCGTGTCGTCGTCTTGTTCGTCACGGTGACGAAGAATGCTTACGCCGCCTTTTTCGCCTTCAGGGCCGTCCGTTACAAACAGGCTACCCCAGTTGAATGCTTTGATGTCGTCTGCTGCATTGACAGCGTCAGATAGCGTTTTACCTGAAGCATGGACCCAAACATCTTGTTGGTGATTAGCCATACCAAGTAAAGTTTCAGTCTGCTCATAGCGGTGGTAACACACAGACGTTGCCATAATAACGCCTTCATCGTTAATAGAAATCGTCTTCGATGAATCGTTCAGAGCTGGCAATGTACCGTCTGGGAATGCCGTTTTAAATACCGCGTAAGACGTTGTCTTGATCACTGAATCGTTAAATTCGTAAATACCAAGATCTGGCTGACGACGTTCAATCGCTTCTGCGAACAAGTAGATTGGACGTAGTGAGAAACGGTGGTAGTAAGGACCTTCCATGTAGTAGCCGTCTGGCGAGAACAGTTGGTCAAGTTGCGCTAAGAAACCACCGCTTACTTTGTCTAGTTTCAGGCCGTAAAGCGCTTTGTCTACTGACTCTTGATCGTTGATTGCGTAACCACAGATACCTACCGCTGCCACAGCCCATAAGCCGTGGTTGTGTACGATATCGAAGTCGTGTGCGTAAGTCACAACGAACATTTCGATCATTTGCTTAAGAAGATCGTCTTCGATCAGACGCTTTTGCTCTTCAGAAATGGTGTGGTAAATACAGCTGTACGCACAAGAAGCGTAAAGCATCCACATGTTCTCGTTCAACGTTTGGTGGAACAGCTTACCCGGAGGGTTAGAGTCACGGCTTACGTTACTTTCAAGTGTTGGGTACACCGTCGCGTACGCAGTTAACATATCAACGATGTAATCACGGTACTTTGTTTCCTCAGTGATAAGGAACAAACGACCCGCTAGATCCATGTGAATGTAGTTTTGCTTATGACGGTTATGTTCGTAGCCGCCGCCTTCACCGTGACCTGGAACTTCAATGCCAACTTCCGCCATGTAAGCGTCAGTTTGTTTAATATCGCGAGTCAGTGCGTTACCTAAAAGGCTATCCTTGCCAAGTTCTTTACGAAGCTCTGCTGCTTCCTCAAAGTTAAGTAAAAGTGGTTGATAGCTCATTATTATTTCCCCTGCTCTGCTGTGCTTGCTAATTCTGGGTTTAAAATTGTTTCTACTGAGTAGAAGCCTGTCCAGCTGTATACTTTACCGTTCAGTTCTACTTTGTGTTCAGTGCTCTCAGTCGCGCCAAGTTGGTTGCTGATCATCACTGTCACATTTGACTTCTCTGTGGTGATTTCGACGACTGAACCGACGTTTGTATGCGCTACAACCTTGATGTCTTTCACAACGCCGCGAGCATTTACTGATTGTTCGAACTCTTCGTTAAAGTAACCGTGCGTTTCTAGAACAGAAGCGAACAGTGTTGTTTCGCCTTTGCTACGTAAAATGAATGCAGGCTCTGAACGTAGGTTGAAGCTTGGATCGTTAGCACCAGTGCGAGTAAAGACAACTTCAGCATTGTCGTTAGACGTTGCGCCTAGCCAAGTGTAGTACGTGTTATTTTGTAGCCAGCTTACCAGTGCTGTGCCCTTCACTTCACCACTTGCTACGTTCCATAAGTGTTGATAACCGAAGTCGCTGCCTAGTGTGTTTAACTCTTTGTTCGTTTGGTATTCGAAGTTAGTGCGAACTATTTGACCTTCATATTGATGAGAGTAATCAAATTGGTGCTCACCTTCGCCGCCCTTCTCAGAATCTAAACGGTATAGGTCTAACAATAACGGAGATTCAAGCTCTTCAAGGTTTAACATGAACACGCTGCGTTGCATGTCAAAACCTTGGTAGTGATCGTTAGCAAATGCACTCATGCCGTTGATTTTCTCGTCTTCTACTTTAAAGAAGTGAGGCAAGCCGTGTACTGAGTCTGCACGCTCAACGTCAAAGTTATTCTGACATTTTTCATCAATGGTTACTGCATTATGAGCAATCGTTTGACGTGCGTAAGATTTGTTTTCATCTAGGTAACGACCGCCGAATTTTGGCTCAACGTTCACCCAACGGCAGAAGCCGTATTCACGTAGTACTTCTTGACCGCGGTTGAAGAAAGAAATACCCAGCGTATCGAAGTTGCCGTGACCCATGCCGTGTTGGCCGTAGTTCATCACTAACTGAGAAACGTCGCCTTTCTTATCCTGCATGCGGATAAAACCTTGCGCGCCGTTGTGACCTTCAGGGCCTTCGTTCAATTCAACACTTGGCCAGAAAGGCATGCCGATTTCTTTTTCAGCAGAAGCCGCTTCGTATGCTTTAGATAACTCAAGACCACATGGGTGCATCCATACTGCGTCTTGAATCTTCGCCATACCAAGAATGTTTTGGTCAACACCCTCAGCTGAAGAGTAGTGCTTACTGTAAACACTGACTGCAACCTGAACACCCATGTCTGTGATGCCCATTGTACGAGAAGCATCATTCAGAGCCGGGAACTCACCGTTCGGATAAGCCGTCGCAAGCATGGCTTGTACCGTGTTACCAATCACGCCGCCTTTGTAGTTGTAAATATCAACTTCAGGCATATGACGGTGAATGACTTCAGCGAAAACACATGTTGGGCGAATCGCGTAACGGTGGTAGTAAGGACCTTCCATGTAGTAACCAGAAGGTGCAAACAATTGAGAAATTTGCGCTAGGAAACCGCCCGTATCGTTGCGGTCGATGCCGTAAACCGACATTTCAAGGTACTCACGCTTACCTAAAGCAAGACCACAAATACCGACTGCAGCTACTGCCCAAATACCGTGGTTGTGAATTCGGTCGAAGTCGTGTGCGTATTTAACCGTAAACATTTCTAGCATTGGTTCGAAAATGCGAGACTCAATGTTGTCACGTTGCTCTTGTGTCAGGGTTGAAGCAATACAAGAGTAAGCTAAGCTTGAGAACATTAACCAGCAGTGTTCGTTCAGGATTTGGTGGAACAAACGGCCTGTTGGGTTGGTATTTTTCTGTACGTGGTAATCAAACGTTAGATATTTGTCTGCGTATTCTTCTAGTAATTCTGTAACGAAGTCAGCGTACTTTTGCTCTTTAGTGATCAAGAACATGCGACCAGCTAAGTTCATGTACGTGTAATTTTGCTTATGGCGGTTATGCTCGTAACCACCCGCTTCTCCGTGACCAGGAACATCAATAGGTAAGCGCATGAACGCCTCTAGGTCTTTCGCGTTCGCAGCAATGGTTTTGCCCATTAAGCTCGAACGGCCCACTTCAAGGTGAAGTTGCTCTATTTCTGCTTCAGTCAACAATACTGGTTTAGTCGTCATATTCTTTGTCACCCTCAATAAAGAGTTTATCGGTTTAAACTTTGATTAAATTTTCAAACTCCACATAAAGTAATACAATATGAACTTTAATCATACCTATTCGTCATGGAATGATGAGCAGAATCACACAATTAACCATAAGCCATTGATGTAAATGGTAAATAGCAAACACCAGGCATTTGCTAAGTTATTGATTTATTTGCGCTATATAAAGTATTGCTTGATCAATATCACACAACTCTAGATATATTGTATTACAATTAATCTCATTCCCTTATTATGAATGCAAGTTAAGTAACACTTAAAAGATTTAAACAGATTAGGAGACACACAATGAACTCTTTCTTTATGCTAGATGAAAATCCATGGGAAGAATTGGGCGGCGGTATTAAGCGTAAAATCGTTGCTTATACTGATGATCTAATGGCTGTACACCTTTGTTTTGATAAGGGTGCGATTGGCCATCCTCACACACACGAAATTCATGACCAAATCGGTTATGTTGTTCGCGGTAGCTTTGAAGCTGAGATTGAAGGCGAGAAGAGAGTACTTAAAGAAGGCGACGCTTACTTCGCTCGTAAACACATGATGCACGGCGCCGTTGCACTAGAGCAAGACAGCATCCTTCTAGATATCTTCAACCCTGCGCGTGAAGACTTCCTAAAATAATGAATAGCGCAACCTCAGTTGCTAAGGTAAGCATATGAAATCATTAAACATCGCGGTCATTGGCGAGTGCATGGTTGAGCTACAAAAGAAACAAGACGGGCTTAAGCAAAGTTTTGGTGGCGATACACTAAATACGGCGCTTTACCTGTCACGCTTAACAAAAGAGCATGGTATCCAAACAAGCTATGTAACCGCGCTAGGCACTGACCCATTCAGTACTGACATGCTAGAAAAGTGGCAAGCTGAAGGTATTGATACAAGCTTAGTGGCTCAGCTCGATCACAAACAACCAGGGCTTTATTACATCGAGACCGATGACACTGGTGAGCGTAGCTTCCACTATTGGCGTAGTGATGCTGCAGCGAAGTTCATGTTTGATCAGCAAGACACGCCTGCTCTACTTGATAAGCTATTCTCTTTTGACGCGGTTTACCTAAGCGGTATTACACTTGCTATCTTGACAGAGAACGGACGCACGCAGCTATTCAACTTCTTAGACAAATTCAAAGCTCAAGGCGGCCAAGTATTCTTCGACAATAACTACCGTCCAAAACTTTGGGAAAGCCAACAAGAAGCGATTTCTTGGTACTTGAAAATGCTTAATTACACCGATACAGCGCTACTTACGTTCGATGACGAGCAAGAGTTGTACGGTGACGAAAGCATTGAACAGTGTATCGCACGTACGTCTGAGTCTGGTGTGAAAGAGATCATCATTAAGCGTGGCGCGAAAGACTGCCTAGTGGTTGAAAGCCAAAGCGCTCAGTACGTTGCACCCAACCCAGTAGACAACATTGTTGATACGACAGCCGCTGGCGACTCGTTCAGTGCAGGCTTCTTAGCTAAACGCTTGAGCGGTGGCAATGCGCGTGATGCAGCATTAGCAGGCCACATTGTGGCAGGGACCGTGATTCAGCATCCAGGTGCTATCATTCGTGTAGATGCGACGCCTGATTTGTCTCTATAATTACGCACTTTAACTATTAATCAAGGGTTTGCTTAGTTGAAAGCAGACCCATTATTAACGTGAGAAAGAATTCATGACTACATTAAATGAACAACTAGCAAACCTAAAAGTAATCCCTGTAATCGCTATCAACCGTGCTGAAGATGCCATCCCCCTAGGCAAAGCACTGGTTGAAAACGGCATGCCATGTGCAGAAATCACACTACGTACAGAATGTGCAATCGAAGCGATTCGCATCATGCGTAAAGAGTTCCCTGACATGCTAATCGGTTCAGGTACTGTACTGACTAACGAGCAAGTTGACGCATCTATTGAAGCTGGTGTTGATTTCATCGTAAGCCCAGGTTTCAACCCGCGCACTGTTCAATACTGTATCGATAAAGGCGTTGCTATTGTACCGGGTGTTAATAACCCGAGCCTAGTTGAGCAAGCAATGGAAATGGGCCTTCGCACGTTGAAGTTCTTCCCTGCTGAGCCTTCTGGCGGTACTGGTATGCTTAAAGCACTAACCGCTGTTTACCCTGTTAAATTCATGCCTACTGGCGGCGTAAGCTTAAAGAATGTCGATGAATACCTATCGATCCCTTCTGTACTTGCATGTGGCGGTACTTGGATGGTTCCAACTAACCTTATCGACGAAGGTAAGTGGGACGAACTAGGCAAGCTTGTTCGTGACGCAGTTGATCACGTTAACGCTTAATCTATTTTAGATTTCGTAATCAAGCCTCACTTCGGTGGGGCTTTTTGCTATCTGCCGATTATTACGCAGACTAACAGAAAATAGCGAAGTGAAAACAATAAGCTACACTTATGTACCCGTGAAAAAGTTTTCATTATTGATGTCCAAATTAACGTGAATGTCGTCGCACAACACACCAATTTGTAGCACATTTGTTACGGTTATAACTAAAATCCTATACATACCTACTCTCATAAGCACATCGCCTATATTGTAATACATATGAACCATTGAAAGGTTATTTACCTTTAACCTCTTACAAATTAAACAACCAACTAAAGCCTTAAAAAACAAACAATTAAACAAACAAACAGCAAGCCAAAAAAAATCAATGCGACCTAGATCATACTAAAGACATATTGTAGTACAAATAAACCTTTGAACGCGTTAATCTAAGCCCAGTTAATTATGATATTTAAAAGGCTGAAAAGATGACTATCGATACTTTTGTTGTTCTCGCCTACTTCTTCTTTTTAATCGCTATTGGTTGGATGTTCCGTAAGTTCACCACGTCGACTAGTGATTACTTCAGAGGGGGCGGCAAAATGTTGTGGTGGATGGTTGGTGCAACCGCCTTCATGACACAGTTTTCAGCATGGACGTTTACAGGTGCCGCAGGACGCGCGTTCAATGACGGTTTCGTTATTGTAATCCTATTCTTAGCCAATGCTTTTGGCTACTTCATGAACTATATGTACTTCGCTCCAAAGTTCCGCCAACTTCGTGTGGTAACGGCGATCGAAGCTATTCGTCAGCGCTTTGGTAAAACGTCTGAACAGTTCTTCACATGGGCAGGTATGCCTGACAGCCTTATCTCTGCGGGTATCTGGCTAAATGGTCTAGCTATCTTCGTAGCAGCGGTATTCAACATCCCAATGGAAGCAACCATTGTGGTAACGGGTATGGTTCTAGTATTGATGGCAGTAACAGGCGGCTCTTGGGCGGTTGTTGCTTCTGACTTCATGCAAATGCTTGTTATCATGGCGGTTACGATTACTTGTGCGGTTGCAGCTTACTTCCACGGTGGTGGCCTAACTAACATCGTTGCAAACTTCGACGGCGACTTCATGTTAGGTAACAACCTAAACTACATGAGCATCTTCATACTTTGGGTTGTGTTCATCTTTGTGAAGCAATTCGGTGTAATGAACAACAGCATCAACGCTTACCGTTACCTATGTGCAAAAGACAGTGAAAACGCACGTAAAGCGGCAGGCCTAGCATGTATCCTTATGGTTGTTGGTCCACTAATTTGGTTCCTACCACCATGGTACGTAAGTGCATTCATGCCTGAGTTCGCATTAGAGTACGCTTCAATGGGTGATAAAGCGGGTGATGCTGCTTACCTAGCATTCGTACAGAACGTAATGCCAGCAGGTATGGTTGGTCTTCTTATGTCAGCAATGTTCGCTGCAACGATGTCTTCTATGGATTCAGGTTTGAACCGTAACGCTGGTATCTTTGTAATGAACTTCTACAGCCCGATTCTTCGTCAAAATGCGACTCAGAAAGAGCTGGTTATTGTAAGTAAGCTAACGACTATTATGATGGGTGTTATCATCATCGCGATTGGCTTGTTCATTAACTCTCTACGTCACTTGAGCTTGTTCGATATCGTAATGAACGTAGGTGCGTTAATTGGCTTCCCAATGCTTATCCCTGTACTACTTGGTATGTGGATTCGTAAGACGCCTGACTGGGCTGGTTGGTCTACTCTCGTGGTTGGTGGTTTCGTTTCTTACATCTTCGGTATCTCGCTTCAAGCAGAAGACATCGAGCACCTATTCGGTATGGAAACAGCGCTTACTGGCCGTGAATGGAGCGACTTGAAAGTAGGTCTTAGCTTAGCTGCTCACGTAGTGTTTACTGGTGGTTACTTCATGCTAACTTCTCGCTTCTACAAAGGCCTATCGCCTGAACGTGAGAAAGAAGTTGACCAACTATTCACTAACTGGAACACACCATTAGTAGCGGAAGGTGAAGAGCAACAAAACCTAGATACTAAACAGCGTTCAATGCTTGGTAAGCTTATCAGCACAGCAGGTTTCGGTATCCTAGCAATGGCTCTGATTCCAAACGAACCAACAGGACGCTTGTTGTTCCTACTATGTGGTTCGATGGTACTAACCGTTGGTATCCTACTGGTTAATGCGGCCAAAAACCCTGCAAAAAAGCTAAATGATGGAGCGATTCTCAAATAGTATAGAGAAAGAACACTATTCGCTTAGCTGATATAACACATAAAATAATGCCCATGCTTTCCCCCGACAGCATGGGCTTTTGTTGTTTTATCGAGGCTATTGGTTTATCGGACTCATTCAGCAAGATTTAATAAAAAATAGGCCAGCATTGCTGGCCTATTTCGTTATGGTTTAGTTATTCACTTCTAATCACTAGCGCTTATCAATTGAGCGTTAACCGTGAGTCATGACATTTTGTTGCACTAGCGCATCCAGAATATCAGAAGGCATGGTGCCATTTAACGTCAGCTGAGGCGCAAGATCTTCAACCACAATCACTTGTTCTGTAGTGCCTAAGCCATCAGGGTTAATCGTAAGTTCAATATCATCCCCGTCAACCTTCGCATCAATGTGTTGCAGCAGTGTTGTTATATCTGGTGAGGCACTTTTCAGCTCAGGTAACACTTCTCTTAGATCGAGTTGGTCTCCTTCAGATAGGCTAAAGTCGGTAATCGTATCTTCGACACCATCTTCGATGTTGAACCATACAAACGAATCCATACCGTCGCCACCAGTCAGAATATCGGAACCGCCTCCACCGATGAGAGTGTCG
>NZ_JBFRVX010000730.1:0-2052 GCF_041475345.1 Vibrio sp. 10N.222.48.A3
GCCATAAGCTCGGAAGACATCGTGAATTACTCACATATCAAAGTCACGGGTGGGGGAGACAAAGACAGCTATTCGGATATTGCGTTAAAGAAACAGGGACATAAACGCAGAATCGCATTGCAGGTACCGTTCTTTTCATCGGCGGGAAACGTGTTAATGCAAGACGACTACTTGATGATTGTGCCGGAGCATATTGCTTACAACTTGGGTCGACATCTCGATGTCGCTTACTTTTCGCTGCCGTTTGAGACAGAAATGCATACCTATTGGCTGATGTGGCATCCTAAGTATGACAACGACTCTGCCCATAAATGGGCTCGAGAGAAAGCGTTTAAAGCCATCCAAAAGTCGAGTTACAATATAAGTATGATTTCAAATCATACCAGTGATGATAATCTTTGATTTCAAATAATACCTACTGCGGCTTATTGTAAGCGCTAAGTATTGAGTATTAATTGTAGAGTGTTCAGCTGGAACGCTTTGTTTTACTAGGAATGGAATGATGACAGTAACAATTTGGTTTTCTTTATTAGCGATTTGCTTATTGGGTGCAATGTCTCCGGGCCCAAGCTTGGCGATGATCGCTAAGCACAGTTTGGCTGGTGGCCGTATGAACGGACTTATCGCAGCTTGGTCACACGCTGCGGGTATAGGTATCTACGCGTTCGCAACCATTGTCGGTTTAGCCGTTGTGCTTGAGCAATCACCAATGTTGTTCAAAGGGATCAGTTTAGCGGGTGCCGCGTATCTGCTCTATCTCGGTGTAAACGCGTTGCGTTCGAAAGGTGGAGTTGCCGCGAAATTGGAAGCGGGTGAACAGATGAGCTACATGCAGTCTGCTCGCGAAGCTTTCTTGATCTCTATCTTGAGCCCTAAGATCGCTCTGTTCTTTATCGCTCTATTTAGCCAATTTGTGGCGTTAGGTAATGAACTGAGCAATCAAGTGATTATTGTCTCAACGCCGCTGATTGTTGATGGCCTTTGGTATACCTTTATCACTTTGGTGCTCTCTAGCCCGTTGATCGTAGAGCGCATTCGAGCAAAAGCGCAGTTGATCGATCGATTATCAGGCGTGGTGTTGATTCTGCTCGCTGTGCGCGTGGTGTGGACGATATAGCGGTAGTCCATATATTGGTAAGAAACGATATCCATTAAAAAGGCTCACTAGACGTTATCTAGTGAGCCTTTTTGACTTCTATGGATTGGTTTCGAAAGACTTGAGCTTGTTAGCCTTCTGAATTCAGCACCGCATCGAGCTTTTCCATGGAATCTGAAAAGTACGGGTTGTAGGTCAAACGCGCATGGTTTTTACCTTCTTCACGATATCCCCACGCTGAGTACCACACTTCACTTGTCGCGTTGCACTGTGCTTCAAAACCTTCCTCTTGACCATTGGAGCAGATCTTCTCGCTACCATTGATCCCGTAGTAAGGATTGCTTGGCGAGAACAGTAAACCCATATGAGAGCCGTTCGAAATACGTTGCTCTGGGATCTTCATGCTGTATTGAACAGCGCGAGGATCGTCAAGTGTGGTTTCCCCTTGCCAAATCAACACGTTATTTGGGTTTGGCATGGATTCCGTAAATGCCTGCTGAACGAAGTGGGTATCAATGACACTGTCGCCTTCACTCATCATAATAAACACGGGCTTATCAAAGTGTTTGTCTTGAAGGCCCTCACGAACCACTTCTGAGGTTTGGTAGTAAACCGAAGCACCATTCATTGGCAGTGAGTTATAGCGAAGTACATTGTCTTCAGGATCTTGATCCGCCCAAGTGACAAAATAGCTTGCTAGCTCCGCATATTGAACTGCAGAAGAGCTCGGTTGAAACGCAGGAGAGAACAACAGTAACCCAGAGATCTTAGGATCGTTCATCGCCTGTGAAGTCACAAGGTTCGCACCTGTTGAATAACCGCCAAGCCACACAGAATCATACTCTTGCTCCAATAGCTTCGTATGATGAGCTACAACACCTTGCCAATCTTCTAAGCTTGGTTGCATTAAGTCACCGACACGACTGCCGTGGCCCGGTAGCAATACCGTTCTCACT
>NZ_JBFRVX010000731.1:0-1658 GCF_041475345.1 Vibrio sp. 10N.222.48.A3
CAGGCTCTAGGTGGTGACTAGAGGTTTCACCATAGGCGACAACCATCAATGTACTATCACAAGCACTCGCGACAGATTGCGCCGGAATGTTGCCTTTGTTTATGTTGAGAAGTGGTGAGGTATCAATGATGACTCTATCGTATTTGTCTAACCATTTGTTCACCACTTTTTGTAACGTTGTCGGATCTTTATAAGCCAATTGCGTTGATGCAATTTGTGGAGCAGGGACACCGATAAACGTACGATGAGACTCGACATGTTCAATTAACTGTCCCTGTTGATTGTCTTCCAACATGTTCAAATCTTTAAAAGCAGGATTGTATAAGTTGAGGTCAACATAAAGCGTAGAATGACCAGCAAGGAGAAAACGCTCGGCTAATGCAGTTGCAATAGAGGTTACCCCGTCACCTGAATGACAGGCAGTCACGCAAATCGATTTCTGTCCGTTAAGTTCAGAAGCTAGATACAGTTGTTCTACTTCTGCTTGGATTGCTGAAATAGTCATTATAAAGCTCCTATTAAGACGATCATTGTTGTTAGACGTAATATGTCTTCTAGACCTACACGAGCTTTTTCCATAAAGCTCTCACGGCGATCTGGGATGTAGATAGTGTCACCAGCGCGCAGTACTGGTAGGTTGTAAATATTGGCTGTTTTGCTGAATTCAACAAGGTCGAAGGTACGAGCTTGGCCTTGGCAACAAGACATATTCACAATGGTAATTTTCTCTACGTAAGCATTGTCGGTAGGGCCTGCCGCTTCTGCCAATATATCTAAAATGGTCATGTTGTCGTTAAACACATAGCGACCTGGGTTGTTAATCGCACCAAGCACACGAACGGTTTCTTCTTTCGGTGTATCTAACCAGTTTTTACCTTTCTCTGGGATATAAATAGTGTCACCTGTGGTTACATTTGGCAGTAACGATTCGTCACCGGTTTCGAAGTACAACGATAAATTGAGTTTGCTTACTTTAGAGTAGGTTTTATCACGGTGAGTCACACGCACGTTGTGTATATCGGCATCCTTAGTAGGCCCGTCAGCTGCAGACAAAATGTCAAGAAAGTGCATGTCTTTGGTGAAGCGGTAACGACCCGGTGCATTCACTTGTCCAAAAATGTAGATCGAAGCATCAGAGCTTTGACGTACCCATTGAGATTTATTGTCTGACGGATCTTGTGGCAAGTCGTGGACACGGACGATAGAGCCTGCACGAATTTGTGGCATCAGATCTCGTGGCGCACCATTTCTGATGAAATCATCAAGATTAAACACAACCAACTTTCTACCCGTCACGACTTCAATTTTCGATGTGTCAGCGCGTAGCGTGGGGCCGCCGACGTGTGCCAATAATCCCATGAAGTTCATTTCATCTGACCATTCTATACGACCAGGTCGATTCACCTCACCAATCACGTTAACTGCTCTGTCTGGTGCAATCTTTAACCAAGATTTCTCGTTCATGTCGGTTTTCTCAGGAACAAAGATCGCGTCACCGGCTTTAATATTCGGTGGGTTAGAGTTAGGCAAGCCTTCAGTGTAAGCCGCTAAATCGAATTTAAGTACTCGACCATCCGCTTTGATTACGCGTATTTGACGCGACTCTGCAAATCGAGTTGGGCCGCCAGCATTGGCAAGGATATCCATGAAGGTAGCGT
>NZ_JBFRVX010000732.1:0-1865 GCF_041475345.1 Vibrio sp. 10N.222.48.A3
ATGAAGATCCACTAAGCTAGAAGTAACAAAACATAATAATAAAAAGTAAAAACATAGGACGTTGGCATGAAAATACTGAAAAACTACATAGCCCTTTCTCTGTCTGCTTTGGTTCTAGGTGGCTGTACTAGCTACCCTGAACAAGGCACCGGCGGTTTGGCTGAAAGTTATGACTCTATTAATTACCAAAATTCCGACTTTTCTCCTGTCATGCCAGACGAACCTCTTGGTCCTGAACACGGATTACGTTTTGATTGGCAACTGGCCAAATTACATCTTGATGCCTTGATTCAAGAAGGCGCCCGTTGGTGCTTCCCCGCTGCTGTTGTGCAAGCGATAGAGAAGCAAAATCGTATCGCTCGTGAACTACAAGGAGGCCTGCTTCTAGATGCGGCCAACGACCTAGTCATTCAAAGAAAACGCTTAAACGAACTTGAAGTCCAACTGGACTATGTGACCTCACAAGCCCGCTGTGAACCACCAAAAAATGAAAACCAATTTAGAATGCAATTGTCGGTTATCGAACAGTTGTATGACCTGCTTAATGTTGACAACCAATTCGCGGAAAACTCTACCGAAGTCAATCCCAAGTACATGGGAAGACTTGCCGAGGCGACCACACTACTGAATAAACATAAATCTCTAGACCTTGTTGTTACGGGTCATGCCGATGCTACGGGTACCGAAAAATTTAACGATGACTTAGCACTTGGACGTGCTAAACAAGTCGAACGTTACCTAACTATTTTTGGCTTAGGTGCTCAGCGAATTAAAGCCGTGTCTGTTGGTGAAACTGTCCCTCTTTTTGAAGGCGAATCAGACGGTACGCGTTTAACTAACCGCCGAGTGAGTATCGAAATTATCTCCCCTAAAAATGCCGAGAAAATGGGAGGTGGATTATGAAATTATTGATCGCTTTTATCATCACCCTATCGTTAAGCTTTACGAGTGTCGTGAATGCGAGCGAAGAGTTTTCAGACGCGGTTCAAGTCGGTGACCTTATCCAAGTTAACGTACCCGGTGAAAGTACGTTGAACACAGGGTTCCAAGTGGATAAACGTGGCCGCATTACCCTTCCTGAAGTTGGCGCCGTATTTGTTGCCGGTTATGACAGTGAGCAACTTAACAAAGTCGTTCTAGAATCACTGGCTACCGCTTATAAAGATCTTTCGAACGCTTCGGTGTACGTCAAAGAACAACAAATCATTATTTACGTTCAGGGTTATGTCGAACAGCCTGGCGAATACACACTGGCATTGGGTTCTAGCATCCAAATGGCGCTTTACGCAGCCGGTGGATTACGTCCAGGAGCACAACTGGACAAATTGATTCTTAAGCGAGGCGCGGACAAGAAAGAGTTTAACTACAAACGTTTCCTTGATTCAGGTGACGAATCATCGCTACCTAATCTGCAATCACTGGATTCGCTTTTTGTTCCAGCATCGCCATTAGTAGGCAATATTGAACAAGAGTTCGATGCAGCAAAGCTTGCTAACTCTGGTGACAGTGCTGACTCTCGCAATTCAATTAAAGTATTTGGCGAAGTAAATGCACCGGGGTCGTTCACTTATAAAGAGAGCACCGATCTTGTCGACGTACTAATGCGCTCGGGCGGTGTTACTCGTTATGCCAGTGTTGAGCAAATCCGAGTAATTTCAAACAACACGCCTACGCTGTTCAACCTTAAGCGTTATTTGGATTCTGGTGACGAAAGCCTACTTCCAATCTTACGCCCAGGTGCAACGATTTTTGTGCCGAAGCAAGAGGAAGAGATCAAATCCGGCGCAAACATGGTTTACGTTATGGGTGAAGTCGCTGCCCCTGGCGCTTTTGAAGGAAAGAGAGACGCTACCTTCATGGATATC
>NZ_JBFRVX010000733.1:0-5291 GCF_041475345.1 Vibrio sp. 10N.222.48.A3
AGTTCGAAGGGACAGAAACCTATGACGATACTCGCAAGCGCGGTGAAGAGTACATGGATAGGCTCATCGAACAACACCAGAAAGAGTTGAACTCTTAGATCATCATTCTTTCAAAACATCAGTTCCATGAAGTGCAATATGTAACTGATAGACATAAAAAATGGACGCTCGAAGCGTCCATTTTTGTATCGGCGGCTAACCCCGATAAACTGTTTGAGTTGCAGTCTACGAGGTAAAGAAGGAAGACAACATCCACACCGCTAACACGATGAAAACTCCGCCCATCACTTTTTGCTGATAGGTACGAAACTTTGCATTTTCTACCAAAGATTTACCAATAGTGCCCACTAACGCCACAAGTAAAAAGTTGAACGTCAAACCTAGCACATTCAGCAATAAACCCAGAACGAGCATCTGCTCGCCCGAAGTCGCTTCAATACTCGTCGATACAAACTGCGGTAAGAACATCACGAAAAAAACCAACGCTTTAGGATTAAGCAGGTTACTAATAAGTGCTCGTTGGTAGTACGCTTTTGCAGCACGGTTATCGCTTAACTCAGGCGCATTGCCCTGTTCTGTTCGAAGACAATCCCACCCCATCTTTAATAAGTATGCACCGCCTAATAGATGAAGAGCTTTTAAAGCCACTGGACTCATCGCAATCAATGCTGAAACGCCCATTGCTGCCAATACTGTCAGGATAATTCCAGAAGTCGCATTACCTAAGCTCGCAAACACACCGACTTTACGGCCATAGCTCATGCTTGAGCTTGCGATGAGTAACATATCAGGGCCTGGTAAAAGGAGAAGAGCTACAACGGCCGTCAGGTAAACAGGTAGGATGGTTAAATCGATCATGGGTTTCAGTATTGATAAAAATGGAGGCGAATTTTATATCAATTACTAACACCCTTCCAGATGCAATCAGTTGCTAGGTGTTAAATCAATCGAATTAAACACCATTAATAAACAGTAAAACCAATTTATTAACTAAATACAAAAGACTAATTAACGTGCTACCCACTCGATCTCAATCACAGTGGTTTCACCACACTTTAGACGACCAAGGAAAATATCACCTTGATGTACCTCTCCAACACCTTTCGGAGTGCCCGTCATCACAACATCACCGTCAAGCAAAGTCGTATAAGAAGATAACTCTTCGAGGATGGTCTGTGGGGAATAAAGCATCTGTTCAACATGCCCTTTTTGAACGCGGACACAGTTAATAAATAACTCTATGTTTAAGTCAGATAGGTCCAAGTTATCTATGGGAACAAAGCGACTAAAAACAGCAGAACCATCAAAAGCTTTAGCACGCTCCCAAGGCAGACCTTTCGCCTTCAAACTACTTTGTAACTCGCGTTTGGTAAGGTCTAAACCTAGCCCCACGGCAGAGTATTCACCGTTTTCAACAATGAAGCAGATTTCAGCTTCATAATGTAACGTTTCTTGATGGAAAGATGATAGAGAAGACGTAACGCTAGTGCTCGGCTTATTAAACACCACCATAGAGTCAGGGATAACATTATTAAGCTCTTCGATGTGATCAACATAATTGCGCCCAATACACAGTACTTTGCTGGGTGTTGCTGTTCGTTTCGAATTCATCAATTGCTCCTGATCTACAACGCTGCTCATAGTTTGTCCCTAAACTGTTTTTTAGAGCGCAGAGTTTACCGCATCATTAAAAGAGAATCTTCGACAAGATGGTTACCAATATCTAAATTCTGATCTTTAGCTCAATTAAATGATTTAAATACTTTTATTCGAAGATCGCGACGTATAAGAACTAATGACAAGAGCCTTAGCTACGTAGATCATCGCTGCGTAGACCATAGCTACGTAGATGAAATAAATGGCTGGGTAACATGAAGGAAAAGCTAAAACAGATGCGTATAGAACGAAAGCAGCCCTCTCAAACCAAAAGGCTTGAGAGGGCTTAGCATGGTGTCTAGGACAGTATCCGAAAAGGTAAATTTAAGGAGTAAACACTATGCATAATAGTGGTCAAACTCAATGAGTCGCGACTTATAGGTAGAAACGAGCACCAATAGTCCACTTGTCGTCAGTTTTTCTGTTGTCAGCATCGTTTAGATCAAACTGATAGCCAGTGTAGCCAACAACATTACTCGTAAAGTTGTATTCAGCTTGTAGAGCTAGCTCTTCACGGTCAGTTTGTGTTGCCGCGCCTTTCGTCGCTTCGCCTTCAACAACTTCGTAGTTAACGCTTAAGTTTAAGCTGTTCGCTAAAGCGTAAGCCGCTAGCAATTCATATGCATCACTTTCTTCAAGGCCTACGTTCATGTTTTCGTTTGAAGCGTAGATACCTGCTAGGTATAAACCTGAGCCGTAAGAACCGTATGCAGCAGAAACTAGGTGAGATTCAGCCGTCTTAGAAACACCACCCTCTTTGAAGTCACCAGTGTTGAAGGCATAACCCAATTTAACACCAGCGATTGAGTAACCAAGAGTCGCTTGAATACGGTCATCGTAAGACACCGTTGAACGAGTAGTAACAACAACACCACCAAGAACGTTTTCAGTGTCAGTCGTTACGTCATTGCTGCCCTGCCAACCTAGACCAAAGCTAAGCTCACCCGCTTCACCAAAATCAAATCCGTTGCGGTAACTTGCCATTTTGTCTGCACGACCAGTACCTAGAGCACCGTGGTTGTCGTATAAGAAATCGTTCGCGAAAGCGATCGGCATATCAGTAGCTGAAGCTACATCGTAGTATGGCGCCCACTGCGTACCTGCAACAGCACGACCTAGCTCATCATGAGTTAAACCTACGTAACCAAGACGAGTAGTAAACGATTCGTCACCACCGTTTAGGTAATTAAGCGCCCATTCGCCTTTAGCGTCAGCTGTGAAGCCATTGCCTAATTCTTGCGTAGCATTAAAGTTGATGCGTGGTGAGTTTGTACCAACATCCGTATCGCCTTTCTCTGAACCATTCAGGTTTACAGAAACGTGACCACCAACAGAGAAGGCTGTACCGTCTTCGTTATAAAGCTCTACCGCAACTGCCTGTGTACCAAATACTGCACCAGAAATTGCTAGCGCTAAAAGTTTCTTATTCATTGTCATATCCATTTGTAACTGGGAGAGTGATTCCATAACAACCTCGTACTTACGAAGAGGTTGTTACCTGCATTTAACAAGTGGGAAAACACTAATATACGACTGCCAAAAAAGTTGCATTAAAATATATAAAATAAAAAAAATCGCGCTATAAAAACAAAAAACATCATTAAAAACAAAGTATTAAAAACAAACCTCAAGCTAATTTTTGGTATTCTTTGATATAAAAACCTTTGATTTTTTGATTTTCCAATCATAAAAACAGCATTAGACACTTAAGCTACAAACGACTTTCCAGACCATTCTGCGACATACCATTAACCTAGAAACATCCTGTAACATAATGAGCCGTACTGAAATATTTAGCCTTGTGAAACAATTCCCAATTTGAACTAGGATAAGTTGCTTTATTAATTATTGGCTATTGCTTTATTGAAAGTTCACTAGAGAAAATACAAAAAAAGGGCAACCAATCCGTGACTGGTTGCCCTAATACAAGTTAGTACATTCTTATTTGAAGCAAACCTCAGCCCAACGTGCTAGGCCTGAAGTTACGGAACCAAAATAGTTACCACTCACAATTGGCACATTCGGTACGGCTTGTTGTACTGCTTCTCGAAGAATAGGAGAACGGGCAGAACCACCCGTCATGTAGATGACATCTGGCTTTTTCTGACCTTGTTGAATCGCTTCTTTAACCAATTCAATCATCTTAGATTTTGGCGTTTCAATCGCTTCAATCATCTGCTCAACGGAGATATCCACTTCAATCAGCTCTGATGCAACATTGATTGCTGTTCGATATTGGGAGGATTCTGCCAATGCAATCTTGGCTTCTTCCGCCCGACGCACAATGCTGTAACCTAAAGTATCGTGATAGACCTTCATTAAACGGTCTAACTTTTGAGGCTCTGAAGCTTCTTTACGAAGTAACTTTAACGCGGCTAGGTTTTCCCTTGAATAGAAGTTTTTTTGAGCTTCTACATTGTTTATCGCAATTGGATTCCAGAATTGAGTCAACGGCATATCGATACCCGAAATACCCTTACTACCCATACCGAAAGGTGACATCAATTGTTTGAAGGCAAGGTAAATATCAAGATCATTACCCCCTACCCTTTGTCCACTGTGTGCTAACAAGCTTTGGGTGCGGTTCGCTTTACCAGACCAACTTGGCCCCATTTCTAACAATGAGCAATCGGTGGTACCACCACCAATATCGACAACCAATACCGTTTGGTTCTCAGTCAGAGTACTTTCGTAATCAAGGCCTGCAGCGACCGGTTCAAACTGAAAAGCGATATCAAGGAAACCTGCACGTTTGGCTGCACGTGAGAGTATATCTTCGGCTTGTCGGTTTGCTTCTTCACCACCACGACCGTGGAAGTTAATTGGTCGCCCAATAACAGCTTGTTTGATCGGCTCTTGAGTCGTGATTTCAGCTTGATGCTTGATATTCGCCATCATGGCGCACACTAAATCTTCGAAGAAACTCACCTGAACATCATGCAATCCACTGGCACCAAGGAAAGACTTAGGGGACTTAACGTAATAAACGTCACGAGGGTCTTCCAAATAAAGGTCCAATGCAGCCTGACCAAATGCCATGTCTTCTGGCACTAGGTCGATACTCTCTTCTCGGTTCAGAGCGATAGCACGTCGCAACACCTGCTCACCAATCGCATCACTCGGTTTGATATTCAAATGGCGAAATAGGTGCTCAGAAACGCTCTCACGAGTAGGTGCAAATACCGTTGAGGGAATATAATGGTTGCTACCTTCTAATGGTAACAGGCTTGGTTCTCCATCAACCATCGCCGCGACAGAACAGTTCGCTGTTCCATAATCAAACCCAATAAACATAATATCCCCCACTCAACAAAAGGGGCGAGATGCTACATGAAAAGCCTTTAAATTACGAGGTCATTTGTCGATTTTACTTAGGGTCTGTTGACCTTTCGTGGTTAAATTTTTGTTCGAGATAGAATCGTTTTAGGCGCGGCAAGATGTATGTAGCCTAGTCATTCTAAGTAAATACATCTTAACAAAGTATAAAACGATTCTAACCGAACCCTTCGGGCAGCCTTTGTGGTTCATTTCTACTGTGTTATCGGCTTCTCATGTAGGCTAGCTACACATCAAAGCCTCTGCCTTGTAGAAATTTCCCAGCAAATCGCTGCAAAAATCAGCTCGAAAGATCAACA
>NZ_JBFRVX010000734.1:0-747 GCF_041475345.1 Vibrio sp. 10N.222.48.A3
GCTCTTGGTGCTACACTGTTTTCGACATTCTTTATTGGCTTTGTACTTTATGGGTTTTGTCAATTTATCGGTATTCAATTTGACCTAATTTATTGCTTACTGTTTGGTTCTCTAATATCTCCAACCGATCCAATAGCTGTATTAGCAATAGTGAAGAAGCTCGATGCTCCCAGACGAATCTCTACTCAAATCGAGGGAGAATCTCTATTCAACGATGGTTTTGGCCTAGTTATCTTCGTAACCCTATTTACCATTGCGTTCGGCACAGAAGCTCCGACTGTAGGTAGCGTGACCATGTTATTCGTCCAAGAGGCTATTGGCGGTATCGTCTACGGATTTGTTCTAGGTTTGATATTCCACTATCTAATCAGCAACACCGATGACCACTCGATGGAGTTGCTATTAACCATCGGTATTCCTACAGCTGGTTATGCTTTTGCAGAGGTTCTGCATGTATCTGGACCATTAGCAATGGTGGTATCTGGTATCATGATAGGCAACTGGACACGCTTCATCGGATTTTCTAAGGAAAGTGAGGATCACCTAGACCATTTCTGGGAATTAATAGATGAGTTCTTAAATGGCGTACTATTCTTATTGATTGGTATGTCTATGCTGCTATTCAAGTTCCACCAAGAAGATTGGATTTTGATGGCGTTCGCAGTCCCTCTAGTATTGAGTGCACGCTATCTAAGTGTTTTCTTGTCTTATATTGGATTTAAACGCTTTAGAACTTACAACCCATGG
>NZ_JBFRVX010000735.1:0-371 GCF_041475345.1 Vibrio sp. 10N.222.48.A3
TATCTATAGTGACCTCAACAAAAAACATAAATAAAGGTCTCAAGATGGAACTCAATACCCTGATAGTTGGCATCTACTTCCTATTCTTAATTGCAATAGGGTGGATGTTCCGAACGTTTACAAGTACGACGAGTGATTACTTCCGTGGGGGAGGTAATATGTTGTGGTGGATGGTAGGTGCAACCGCATTTATGACCCAGTTCAGTGCGTGGACATTTACTGGTGCAGCAGGTAAAGCCTTTACCGATGGTTTTGCCGTAGCGATTATCTTTATCGCGAACGCATTCGGTTACCTAATGAACTACCTTTACTTCGCTCCGAAGTTCCGCCAACTGCGCGTTGTGACGGTTATTGAAGCGATTCGTATGCGT
>NZ_JBFRVX010000736.1:0-557 GCF_041475345.1 Vibrio sp. 10N.222.48.A3
TATACCCATATGTAGGTTAATAACCCACATATGGGTCTTGTCCGTTCCTACGTGTTTTTAATAACTTTAAAATCCACATGTACTGCTCAGGTTTCGGATTAACAAAACCTTCAACGACTTCATTCATTGCCCTAGCGTCTTGATGTTCATCGCCGGATAACTCAATGGGTGCTTTGATTTCAATTTCGTATTTACCCGTCTCAATATTATAGCTGGCAAAGGTTGGAACGATCTTCGCTCGGCTTACTTTTGCTAGTTTTCCTAGTCCGGGCAAGGTTGCTTTTTCAGTCGCAAAGAAATCTGAGAATACACTTTGCTCTGGGCCATGGTCTTGATCTGGCAGGTAATATCCCAAGTAGCCATCTTTGACTGATTTGATAAAAGGCTTAATGCCTCCACTGCGATCATAAACTCGTCCGCCATACTGAACTCTTTGCTTGTGCATGAGCAAATCGGTCAGAGGGTTTTTCTGGCTATTTGCCATCGCAGAAACGGGCAAGCCTCTTGAAGCTAAAAGGATAGCCGGAATGTCGATGCACCAAGAGTGAGGTACGAGC
>NZ_JBFRVX010000737.1:0-6573 GCF_041475345.1 Vibrio sp. 10N.222.48.A3
ATACTTTACTGGAGTATCCTTGCTGCTTAGGTCTAAATGGAATGACACTTTGAACAAACCAAACCACATAACATTCGCAACGTTCAACCTTCTGAACTATCTCGAACCGCCGAATGCTTACTATGATTTTGAGAACATCTACAGCTTCGATGAATGGCAGAAAAAGCAACATTGGATGGCTGAAGCGATTAGTTCATTAGATTGTGATGTGATTGGCTTTCAAGAGATATTTAGCCCGCAGTCTTTAGAGCAATTGATGAATGAGCTAGGTTATCCATACTTTGCAGTGGTCGATAGCGCAGACGTTGAAGATGATTACCTATACACCTCCCCTGTCGTTGGTATCGCATCCCGCTACCCAATTGAAAATGTACAGCCTGTTACGCCAGATTCGAAGTTACTGACAGCGTTCAACCTTGGAGACAATTTCTCATTCAACAGAACGCCTGTTCATGCCACGATTACGTTACCCCATTTAGGTTCAACCGACTGTTATGTGGTGCACTTCAAATCACAACGTCCGACAGAACCCAAAGCAGAATCTATCGATGTGGATAACGCTCAGCAAGGTGAAAAATCACAAAGTGACACGCTCACTCGCTTCCACCAAGAGCAACTTGGCTCTTGGTTATCTAGCGTGCAGCGCGGCCTTGAAGCTCAGATGCTGCATCAATACATCACCAATCATCGTTACCAAACCGATCAGCCTGTTGTGTTAATGGGTGACTTTAATAAGCCTCTATTCAACGACGAGTTTAAAGGGCTATTAAGTTATTCAATAAACAGAGACGAAAACAGCAAGCATTGGCTTTCCCACTTCCGGTTAAAAGACAGCTGGGATATTTATCATCAATTGCATGAACAAGACTTACTTGAACAACGCAAACCAACCCACTATTACGGTGCCTCTGGTTCTGTTCTGGATTACATTTTAATGTCGAACGAATTTGACTGTCAGAACTCATCAAGCATGATGGAAATCTCTTGCTACACAGTGCTCGACCATCACCTCATCAATCCCAGCTTTGAACACGACCAATTCAGTACTGACCATGCCATCGTTGCTGTCACCGCTCATATCCGTGAAGCCTAGCTATTCGATTACATCTTCAATCGAGAGTTACCTGAGTTGAACATGAAAAAAACCGCAGTCAAAAACTGCGGCCTTCCACTTTAGCCAAACGGGTTGAGCCAACCGACGCCCCATTTAGAAACCGATTTACCGTTTAGCAAAGTGTGAAACTTAGAATGTGTACATTGCGCCAAGATAGAATGAAGCCAATACGATATCTTTCTCTACCTTTTTTCGGTTCCAAGAGTTGCCCTCGTCAACTTCTACTGTAAATGCATCGGCTTCATAACCAAGTCTCAGGCTTAACTCAGAAAGCTTTTCTGGGGTGTACTCAACGCCAAAACCAACTCGTACACCTGCACCTGAATCATCGAAATCAGAACTTGAAGGACGTGAACCGTCTGCATACTTCATATCGAGATCGATTGAAGATAAGCCAATTGTACCAAATGGGCGAACGCCATTATCAAACGTATAACCAAGGTTTGCAGCAATCGAAAAGACTTGAGGAGTCCATGTAAAGCCAGCGTTGCTTCTTAAAGGATATTTAGCAACCACATCACCATAATCCGTGTACTGAAGCTCAAGTGATACAATACGGTTAAACTTATAGCCAGCAATGATACGGTAAGCATTGTCTTCTGCTTCAAACGTCACTGGCTCTTTAATTGATGAAAATAGTCCACCATCATCGACGCCAGAAGTACCAATGGCACCACCTAGATACAAACCACTGTCCGCTGCCATTACATTGTTTGCTGCAAATGCTGACATCATTGCGATGCTTAGAATTAATTTATTGCCCATTACTACTTGACCTTACTTAATGCAAATCAAGATTGTTACGCCTTCCTGTGCTGCACAATCTTGTTAGAGTTACCCGACACCCCGTCGAATTCGCGAACATGATAGGCTCACAGAAAACAAAAAAATAAATAAAAATGTAATCACTTTATAACCCCAGACAACAGAATTAGTTAAAACACCATAAGAGCCTGAATCAAAAAGAAATAAAAAAACACCTAACGTTTGTTTGAACAATCCATTCCCTTCCAAATCATCCGGTTTTTAGGTTTTTCCACCTCGCACTTACGCAAGCTTACTTTCAAGAGTGGCGTGATTTTGCATAATCCACACGCTTTAGTAGCTTGCGACTTAACTCAATCTCAACCATTCAGAATAAGACGAATAGAAACACGATGAACCACACAATAGAGCTCAACGGCTTAATCATTGATACTGACTCTCGAACGATTACTAATGAACAGGGGAATAAAATCACTTTACGCCCTCACCTACTTTCGGTGCTCTGTTTACTAACAGAAAATCTAGGGGATCCCGTTTCTAGGGAAGATATTATTGATATGTGCTGGGAAGGGGAACTCACCTCTCCTCACATACTTGCTAACGTCATCTATAATCTGCGTAATGTTTTTACGCGCTTAAGAACACCAGACATTCAGATAACCACAATCACCAAGTTTGGCTACATTTTGTCGGTTGACCCCACTTAATTAAATTTAAGCGACACTACATTGTGTCAAAACTGTATGGGCAACAAGCCGTAGCGCACTCTTTATATCTCCATGGTGAACGTATTTATGCAATCAATGGCGTTGATTAAGATCACTAAAAAACGCCCCATCGAAACGTTTCGATGATCGTTATCACACTCTAGCAAAGTGAAGAGTGCAAATGATAAATCAAACACTATTATCACTATCGAAACGTTTCGATGGCTTTTCTTGAGTTGTTCTCAACCCATTAAACGTTATTTTTCGATAGGTCGTGATATGAAAAAAAGTACTCTAATTAATTCTGAACTCTCTTACTTAGTGGCGACTCTTGGCCACACAGATGAAATCACGATTTGTGACGCGGGCTTGCCGATTCCAGATCACGTAACTCGTATTGATCTTGCCTTAACTCATGGTGTTCCGAGCTTTCAGCAAACAGTAAAAACCATGCTGGATGAATCTCAGATTGAAGGCGTTGTGATTGCAGAAGAGTTTGCGAAAGTAAGCCCAGACCATCACGCTGCACTGATTGATTTAGTTAAGACAGAAGAAGCGCGTTGCGGCAAATCGCTTTCGATTACTTACATCACTCATGAAGAATTCAAAGAGCGAACGCATGACAGCCGCGCGGTTATTCGCACTGGCGAATGCACGCCATACGCAAATGTTATTTTCCAAGCTGGCGTAACCTTTTAACTCAAGCTTAGCGTTTGAACCTAAGCGCAACGACAGCTCAGTGTCATCACTGAACCAAAACAATCAAATACAACTGGCCCCGAGTAAAGGAACCGACATGACTCAAGCCATTTTAGAACTTAGCTCAATTGAGAAAGCCTTCCCAGGTGTTAAAGCACTAGATAAGGCGAGCCTCAACGTTTACCCAGGGCGCGTAATGGCGTTAATGGGGGAAAACGGTGCAGGTAAATCAACGTTGATGAAAGTGCTTACCGGCATTTACCACTTGGACGGCGGCACTATCGCATACCAAGGTAAACCCGCAGCATTTAAAGGACCACGTGATTCACAACAAGCCGGCATTAGCATCATTCACCAAGAGTTGAACCTAATTCCTGAGCTAACCATCGCCGAGAACATCTTCTTAGGTCGTGAAATCACAGGCACCATGGGACGTATCTTGTGGAACGAAATGTACCAAGAAGCGGACAAGCTACTTAAACGCCTTAACGTAAAACACAGTTCAAAAACTCCTTTAGGTCAGCTAAGCCTTGGTGAGCAGCAAATGGTAGAGATAGCGAAAGCCCTATCGTTTGAATCTAAGGTCATCATCATGGATGAGCCAACGGATGCACTAACCGATACCGAAACTGAGTCTCTATTTAAAGTAATTAACGAACTACGTGATGAAGGCTGTGGCATTGTTTACATCTCTCACCGTTTGAAAGAGATCTTTGAGATTTGTGATGACATCACCGTGCTTCGTGACGGTAAGTTCATTGGACAATGTGAAGTAAAATACACCGACGAAGATGGCCTAATCGAGATGATGGTTGGCCGTAAACTGGACGAGCAATATCCACGTATCGGACAGAGCCACGGTGAAACCTGCCTTGAAGTGATTGGCCTGACTGGTTCTGGTGTTCATGACGTGAGCTTTACTCTAAAGCGCGGCGAGATTCTTGGTGTATCTGGCCTAATGGGTGCAGGTCGTACCGAACTGATGAAAGTGATTTACGGTGCCCTTCCAAGTGAACGCGGCGTCATCAACCTAGAAAACAAAACCATCAACCCGGTAAGCCCGAAAGATGGCTTGGCGAATGGCATTGCTTACATCTCTGAAGACCGTAAAGGCGATGGCTTAGTTCTAGGGCTTTCAGTGAAAGAGAATATGTCTTTATGTTCACTTGACCTACTGACAAAGAGCGGTCAAATCCAACATAAAGACGAAGTGATCGCCGTGGATGACTTCATCAAGCTCTTCAACATCAAAACCCCGACTCGCGAGCAAATCATTGGCAACCTTTCTGGTGGTAACCAACAGAAAGTGGCTATCGCTAAAGGCTTGATGACCAAACCAAAAGTACTGATTCTCGATGAACCAACGCGTGGTGTCGATGTCGGTGCTAAGAAAGAGATTTACCAACTCATTAATAAGTTTAAAGCCGACGGCATGAGCATTATTTTGGTCTCATCTGAAATGCCAGAAGTGTTAGGAATGAGTGACCGCATCATGGTGATGCATGAAGGCCGTGTAAGCGGTGAATTTGATGCTAAAGAAGCAAACCAAGAATTATTACTGGCGTGTGCGGTCGGTAAAAAGATCAACGAGGACGCAGCATGAGTACTAAAACCATGAGCAAAACAACTGAAACTGAAGCGCCAAAGAAAAAACCATTAATCAGCAAAGAGTGGCTGATTGATCAAAAGTCATTGATTGCTTTGATCTTCCTGATTGTTGTCGTTTCTTTCTTAAACCCGAACTTCTTTACTGTCGACAACATCCTGAACATTCTGCGCCAAACCTCGGTTAACGCGATTATCGCTGTGGGTATGACGTTGGTTATCTTAACCGCGGGTATCGACTTGAGTGTTGGTTCTGTACTGGCACTTTGTGGTGCGTTCGCAGCCAGCATGATTGGTATGGAAATCCCTGTCATGATCGCAGTACCAACCGCTCTAGTAGCTGGTGCAGCATTAGGTGCTATTAGCGGTGTGATTATCGCTAAGGGTAAAGTTCAAGCCTTCATCGCAACGCTTGTAACCATGACACTACTTCGCGGCGTAACCATGGTTTACACCGACGGTCGCCCTATCTCAACAGGCTTCACTGACACAGCAGACGCATTCGCTTGGTTCGGTACAGGCTACGCAATGGGCATCCCAGTTCCAGTATGGATCATGGTCGTGGTGTTCGCAGCAGTATGGTACCTATTAAACCACACACGTTTTGGTCGCTACGTTTACGCACTGGGTGGCAACGAATCAGCAACTCGCCTATCAGGCATCGACGTAGACAAAGTGAAAATCGGCGTTTACGCAATCTGTGGCCTGCTAGCTGCAGTGGCTGGCATCATCGTGGCCTCTCGCTTGTCATCTGCTCAACCTACCGCAGGTATGGGTTATGAGCTAGACGCCATCGCAGCCGTGGTTCTTGGCGGCACAAGCTTAGCGGGCGGTCGTGGTCGCATCATGGGTACATTGATTGGTGCACTGATAATCGGCTTCCTAAACAACGCCCTCAACCTATTAGACGTATCTTCTTACTACCAGATGATTGCAAAAGCAGTGGTTATTCTTCTGGCAGTATTGGTCGATAACAAAAACAAATAAGACTCTAGTTTGAGTCAATGCAACACCCTGCTTTATCTATAGAAAACCCATAGAAAAAGCACCTTTAATAAAAAGATCTATCAGTAACAAACCTATAAACATTAAATCTATAAATAATGTAACAACGAGCTAGGGTTATCCAACCTAGCTCACCCTACATAAAGGACTTACACCATGAAAAAATTAGCGACTCTTATTTCTGCTGCCCTTCTTTCTACAACAGTATCTGTGTCTGCACAGGCGCAAGATACAATGGCAATCGTTCTGTCTACATTGAATAACCCATTCTTTGTAACCATGAAAGATGGCGCAGAAGCGAAAGCTGAAGAGCTAGGCTACAAGCTTATCGTTCTTGATTCTCAAAACGACCCAAGCAAAGAGCTTTCGAACATTGAAGATCTAACCATTCGTGGTGTTAAGGCAATCCTGATTAACCCTACAGATTCAGATGCAGTATCTAACGCTATTCGTATTGCTAACCGTTCAAACATCCCTGTACTAACGCTAGACCGTGGCGCAAGCCGTGGTGACGTAGTGAGCCACATTGCTTCTGATAACGTAATCGGCGGCGAAATGGCAGGTCACTTCATCATGGAAAAAGTAGGCGAGAAAGCGAAAGTAATCCAACTTGAAGGTATTGCTGGTACTTCTGCTGCTCGTGAACGTGGTGAAGGCTTCATGAACGCAGTAAACGGC
>NZ_JBFRVX010000738.1:0-320 GCF_041475345.1 Vibrio sp. 10N.222.48.A3
CTGTATATGTATACAGGTATCGTATGAATCGCTATATTTTCCAACTTAACATCTCATATCAGCAGTTTTTGGCTAGCTACTCGGGTGCCGCAAGTAAAGTTCAAGTGATAACAACAACAGGGTTACGCTTACAGCTACCTGCAACTCGCTTCAGACCATTTCTTACACAAATAGGGGTTAGAGGACAGTTTAGGTTAACAACTGACCAAAAAAATAAGTTTATTAAGTTGGAAGCTCTGTAAAGCTTGGCGTGCCTAGTGAGTTAAAGGGAATCTTAATCACATAATCAAACATTTCACCTCTTACCACCTCTAAAACAA
>NZ_JBFRVX010000739.1:0-1040 GCF_041475345.1 Vibrio sp. 10N.222.48.A3
GTGGTAGAGATTGCTAGCAAATGTGGCTTTAGTTCGGTGTCATCTTTCAGCCGAGCATTCAAAGCGACCTTTAACATGTCGCCCGGAGAATGGCGTAAACACGACTTACAGATAGCAGAAAAACCCTATTTGAAAGATCCCGAAGTAGCGGCGGGTTATTTGAACGTGGCGCAGAGAGTGTTACCCGAACCTAAGATCGTTGAAACACCAGAGCGCATGGCGGCTTATGTTCGACATACGGGTTATAACCGTTCCATTCGCAACGCGTGGCTGATATTGAAAGCGTGGGCGAACTCAGAACAGCGCGACTTTTCGAGCCAATTTGGTTTGCATCACTCAAACCCTGCTTGGGTTGAAATGGATCAGTGTCGCTATGTGGCGTGTATCGCGATTGATGAGCCGATTAAGTATCGCAGTGTCGTGAACCAGATGGTGATTCCGGGTGGTTTACACGCGGTATTCCGACTGAATGGCCGTTATGGTGAGCTGCTACCACAGATCAGTATGGTGTTAGAAAAGTGGCTACCTACGTCTGGCTTTAAACAGCGCTCTACTCCTGCGTATGTGCATTATCATCAGAATCATTTTCTCAACAGTGATGAAGTGTTTGAGCTTGATTTCTATCTCCCTGTGAGTTTTTATTAGTAACCCCATTTTTGAGGAATAATTATGTATCTCGTTTTGTATTGCCACAATATTGGTATGACCGATTTTTCATTCTTTGAAACAGAAGATTTTGACAAAGAAGAGGGCTATATCGTGCGAGGTAAGTGGCCGAATGAGAAAGCGTTTCGTGATTACTTAACCAAAGAGTTTGGTGACATGAGCGAGTTCCAAGTGATCGACTTAATCGCCAAAGGCGCAGAAGCAGAACACTACTCGCCAGAAGAGCTGATGCGCTTAGCTTTGTAATATCTAGTTTAATAACGGTTAACTCATCATCACCCAGTTAAGTAGCATCTTTCGAATAAACGAATAAAGAAATGGCAGCCTGATTGGGCTGCCATTTTTGTTTTAAGTTAGAGCAAATTGCTCTGTAC
>NZ_JBFRVX010000740.1:0-3453 GCF_041475345.1 Vibrio sp. 10N.222.48.A3
GTGTCTTGGGCAATGAATCGACAAATTTGATTAAATCTGGGATTTTGTAATCAGCTAAGCCACAATCACGTAGGAAATATTTTAGTTTGAAGGGATTTATGTCTGCCCCTTCGACTTTAACGATTACAGCGCAACTTCGTTCTCCTAAGTAGTCGTCAGGTATCGCAATGAGAGCGGCATCATGAACCCCATCGTGTCGAATTAGGTGGTTTTCGACCTCTTCTGCTGCAATCTTTTCCCCCCCTCGGTTAATCTGGTCTTTATCTCGCCCTGTTACAATGATATTACCGTCCTTAGTCTGTTTAACTATGTCACCAGTGTGATAAAACCCTTGTTGGTCGAATGAAAGACGGTTGTGTTCTTTTGCTTGGTAATAGCCGCGAATGGTGTAAGGACCTTGAGTGAGAAGAAAACCTTCCTCTCCGCAGGATACTGACTCCCCCTCTTCATTCACGATTTTAATCCGATCATGTTGTGAAATAGGGCGCCCTTGGGTAGAGGCAATAACTTCCATAGGATCATCCAATCTAGTGTAGTTCACTAGCCCTTCAGCCATACCAAAGACTTGTTGAAGCTGACAATCTAACTTGTTTGGTAGGTCTGTAGCCGCCGTTTGGCTAAACTTAGCGCCACCGACTTGAACTAATTTTAAGCTTGAAAGATCATGAGTAGTGGATTGAGCCTGCTCCATCCACAGCAGTGCTAGTGGGGGAACTAAGCCCGATACGGTAATTTTATGCTCTTCAATTAGTTTAAACGCTGATTTTGGAGTAGGGTCATGCGTAAGAACAACCGTACCTCCAGCGAAAAAGACCCCTAAAGCTCCCGGTGAACTTAATGGGAAATTATGTGCAACCGGCAGCGCACATAAGTAGCGAGTGTTTTCAGTAAACTTACAGATAGTGTTACTGCCAATCACGCTATAAGCATAGTCATTGTGGGTTCGAGGTATCAGTTTTGGCGTACCGGTTGTTCCACCTGACAATTGGAAAAATGCCAGTTCAGATGCTTCTGCTTCTTGTTTATCGTCGGGTTGCCCCGTGAAATCATCAAGCGATGTGAACCTTGGATCTGCCAAGTTCGTAGCATCACAGCGAACGATTATATGTTCTAATTCATTACTTTCATCTAACACTTGCTTAGCTAAGGCTTGGTAATTAAAGCCAGTATGTTTCCCATCTACAATGTAAGCTTTGGCTTTGGCGTGTTGGCAAAAATAAGATACTTCTGAGAAGCGATGAGCGGGAAGAGCTAAAACGGGTCGAATACCTTTCTGTAACAAGGCAAAGTAGCAAAAATAGAATTCGGCTACGTTTGTCATTTGTAATACGACATTGTCGCCCTTCATTAACCCTAAAGACTGAAAACCTGAAGCCATTTGAGACACTCTCTCTGCGGCTTGTAAATAGCTAAATTGACGCTCACCACAGATAAGAGCCATGTTGTTACCACACCGCTCAACTGAGTGCTGAAAATGATCGAAAAGAGTTCTGTCTTGCCAATAACCTAGCTCTCTATACAAAGAAGCTTGGGGTGTTGGCCAATCTGTATAATCCATATGTTCATTCGACATTATGAGTCTACCTATGCCGTCAACATATCTTTAAGTTGGATACCTGCTGCCGTTAAGATGGTGTTCATTTTGGCACCAGTTTCATCCAGTTCGCTTTGTGGATGTGATTCATCAACAATACCTGCTCCAGCAAAAACTTTCATTTGTCGTTTTTGGACCTCAGCACAACGGATCGTCACCACCCACTCCCCATTACCTCTTGAATCACACCAACCAACCATACCGGTAAAATACCCTCGGTCGAATTGCTCCAATTTTCGGATAGCTTCATACGCTTTCTGTCGCGGATAACCGCAAACTGCAGGGGTAGGGTGTAATTCAGCAGCGACTTCCAACACATTAGTGTGAGGGTTACTGACTTGACCCTCTAGTTCCGTGGAGAGATGAAGCATGGTTTTTGTTTCTATGACTGATGGAATCATAGGTGTGTACAGGTTGTGGCAATACTTGCTCATCACACGCTCAACTTCTTCTACAACTAGACCATGTTCGTGCAGATCTTTGTTGGTATTGAGCAATGAATTTGTTGAGCTTTGATTCTGTTCGTCCAGTTCAGAACGCGGGCGCGATCCTGCGAGTGGGTTAGAGGTGAGATAACTGCCTTTTTTTGCAACAAGGAGTTCTGGACTCGCCCCCATTAGCTTTTGGTTGTCATTGATATTCGCTGCGAACGTATAGCCTTTCGAGTTGATTGATAACAGATTACGAAGCAAAGTTTGCTGCTGAATATCAGCGTCTGTTTCTACTTCAATAGCCCGAGAAAGAACCACTTTTGAAAGCTCTGTGTTGGCAAACATATCAAGAAGGTCGGATACCCCTTGCTTATAATGATTACCGCTTGGGGAAGAAATGACGTGCGCATCGGCAGAAGAAAGCGGATTTGAGTGTAAGGATCTTGTACTACTAGAGATGAATAACTGCTCTGGGATAATAAATTTAGTCGGGTTTTCTTCGTTAAATGGGACGACACCAAATAGCACTGGATTATCGGCTTCTGATTTTTTAGCCGCCTGGAGCATTTCGTTCGCCTTCTCGGCTAGCTCTGAAAATGCAATAGGCTGGTGGAACTCATTTTCAATACCTTTACCCATCATCGTATTACTGGGAGAAGCGAAGAAAAATGGAGATGACAATAGCTCTCTATCTAGCAGATCACTTTCCATTTTTGAATAGCCAATGACTTCACGTTTCATAACAGGTCCCTCTTTGTGTATAGATCGTTATGACGATGTGCAATTACTTACATTGATGTTCTTAAAGGAACTCATTTGTCATGCACTTCATCGGGTTGCTTATTTTGGTCAGTAAGATTACATTTACATTTATTTAAATGCTAATGATAATGATTTCTATTTGATGTAAATCGTCATTATTGAAGGCTGCTCACATTCTTTGATTTTTGTTTTATGTAAATGCATACAAAAGTCGCAATTTTGATTGTTTATTATTCGGTTGTTTAGGTATATGGAAAGATTTCTTGAAGGACAATTAGTGTTATTAACGGGTGGTGCAAAAGGTATTGGTTTTAGCACGTTAGAGAGTTTGTTGGACTCGGGAGCTAAGGTGCTCGCTACGGATATTGATAGCCAACTCCTCGCGACTAAATCTGAATCTCTAGCGAGAAAGTATCCAGATCAGCTCTGGGTTGAACCGTTGGATCTGTCAAAACCTGAGTTAGTAAAACAGAGTATTTATCATTGGGTAGCAGAGTACGGTGAGTTTGACCACTTAGTGAGTTGTGCTGGTATTCTTCATTTAGGTGCGCTGTGTGATATGTCATTCGAGCAGATAGAAAACACATTTATGGTCAATTCGTTTGGTGCTCTAGCCACAATGCAGGCGGTATCTAAGTGTATGAAAGATCGGGGGAAGGGGAATAT
>NZ_JBFRVX010000741.1:0-3319 GCF_041475345.1 Vibrio sp. 10N.222.48.A3
ATTAGAACGATTAGTAATATCCACCCAATGGGTTGGATGGATATTCAACATTGTGGTGAATAGATAGACGTTTTAATGATATTTCGCTAATAAATTAAGCATGTCAGTCGAGGTGTAGATTTCGATACTTTGGAAATTATTTTCGAACAATCGGAATAATATTGCTTTCGCTACATCTTCCGATTGGATAGGGCGTAGGTTTTTGAATTTTCCAAACATTAACGGAGATATTAAAGGGAAGACTCTTTGTAGGAGCTTTTCATCAGTTCTGGGTTCGGCACGTTCACCCACCAGCGGGCCTGGACGAGCGATGAAGAGCTGCTTGAAGCCAATACGTTTTAGGTTTTGCTCCATTTGTCCCTTACAGCGCAGATAGTGTGAATAGGAGTCTGGCGAAGCGCCATAGCTAGAAACGACTGCGACACGTTGAACTCCAAGGAATTTCATCGACTGTGCCACTTGGCTAACCAGTTCTACATCGATCTTTCGCAGCGCTTCTTTTGAACCTGCTTTTTTCTTGGTTGTGCCTAAGCAGATAATGCCTAAGTTGGGCGTCGCTTTGGTGTCGTCCCAACTCGTTACTTGTAGATCGTTGTGGATGAGTGTATCGAGTTTGTTGGAGTGAAATTCTTCACCTAATGCTCTTCGTGACAAAGCATAGATGTGTTCTACAGCGGGCTCGTTAATGAGCAGTCTCAGGACATGATGACCAATTAGCCCTGTCGCACCAGCTATAACAACCGATGTTTTATCTCCATTAATACTCATTCTATTCCTTACTCGCTCTACAAGTGCTTGTTTAATATAAACAGTGTTTGAATTTTAAGCGAACAAAAGTTTCATGAATGAGCGTTAGGAAGATGGGGTTTGATGATGGGCTTTTATACGGAAGGTATGTGCTTAGCTAGGTAAACCTCAATTAAGGTGTTAAAGATAACAAAGCCCGCTGGGCGACGGGCTTGTTATTTACTTTACTACTTTGTTGTCATATTGCTTCGATATCTACTAGGTAAAGGAGAGTGGGATTTTCCTTACCTTTTTGTTGGTTTTCTTACTCGATTTATTTGGTTTTCTTTTACTTGAGTTTGGAATCATTCCACCTCCTAAATCATTGTTTGGTTTTGTCTTTCAATCGATTGTTTTCCTTTAAAGCAACTGCGATGTGGGTATTCACAGTATGGGCACTCATCAATGGAGAGATTAACAAGTACTTTAGATAAAGCATAAACGATGCCAAAATGTAAGTTATTGATAAATCTGTTATCAATATTGTAGGTGTTTCGGGCTCGTCAATTTGACTGTCAATTTGAGAAAATACCGGTGTGATCTGTTTAAATTAAGAACACTCTCTACCGTTTCTGTTGATTAGGCATAGATACAGCATTGCTTAACACGTAAACTGAGTCGTAATTCACATAGACCAAGGACGTGCTATGAACCTCAAACTTGATACTCTTGCTCCCACTCAGATTTACCACCTGATGACACAAACCGTTGTGCCTCGCCCGATAGCATGGGCATTGACGGAATCTTCCGACCAAGAGTACAACCTAGCACCTTTCTCCTATTTCACGCCTGTTTCCAGCAATCCGCCGCTACTGATGTTATCAGTTGGGAAAAAGCCGTCGGGCGAAATCAAAGATACCACCCGTAACGCCTTAGAAACGGGTAAGCTAGTGATTCACATTGCTTCTTCAAGTTCTGCCGAAACAATGACAGCAACAGCAGCTACACTCGAACATGGTGACTCTGAAGTTACCGCAAATAATATTGAGCTAGTTGAATTTGAAGGGTTTTCTTTACCGAGAGTGAAAGAGTGTGCGGTCGCTTTTGGCTGCACTTTGTACGAAGTAAAAGAAGTGGGAGAGGTGCCTCAAAGCCTTATCTTTGCTCAAGTTGAAACCGTGTACATTTCCGAAGATGTGATTGATAAAGATAGTGAACGTCTTAAGATTGACGCGTTGGCATTGGACCCTTTATCTCGACTTGGTGGCGGTGAATACGCGACGCTTTCCAATGTGTTCTCTGTTGCACGCCCTAAATAGTGTAACGATTTAGCTTAAGCAGAATCGCAGCCCTAGAAATCCATTACCTTAAATTTAAGTGTTCCTAAACTTATGTTAGATACCCAATACTCGCAGTACATCCAACACCGAATTGACCAAAAAACCAAGCCACTCGGTGCGCTTGGCTTACTAGAAAAAGTCGCACATCAACTGGCATTGATTCAGAGCCAAGGCAAAGAAACTGCGGTTGAGCACATCGAATTGAATAAGCCACGTATCATCATTTTTGCTGGCGACCATGGCATAGCAGATGAAGGTGTGAGTATTGCTCCAAGTGCCGTCACGCAACAGATGGTGTTGAACTTCTTAAGCGGTGGCGCAGCGATTAATTGCTTTTGTGCGGTAAACAACGTCGAAATTACAGTCGTGGACACTGGGATTTTGTTGCCTGTTGAATCTGACAGCGACATGTTGATTTCTCAGCGCTTAGGTACGCGAACCAATAACTTTGCCAATGAAGCGGCAATGAGTTTAGAAACTGTTGAACGTGGGATTGAACTGGGAACTGAGCTTGTATCTAGAACCATTTCGAATGGCACGAATATCATCATGTTTGGTGAAATGGGCATCGGCAATACCAGCAGCGCGTCTGCCATCTTAAGTGCGCTAGCAAACCGAACTGCAGATGAGTGTGTTGGTTTAGGCACTGGTATCAACAATGAACAGCTTGCACGTAAAGTGGCGGTGGTTAAGCAAGGTGTTGCTCGTTGCATAAATCCTGACGCAAAAGAGGTGTTAAGCCAAGTCGGCGGTTATGAAATAGTTCAAATGGTGGGGGGCTTCCTTGGCGCTTACGAAAACAGAACCCCTGTGTTGGTCGATGGTTTTATCGTGTCGGTTGCGGCGTATGTCGCGACTCTAATTGAACCGAGTTGCCGTGATTACATGATCTTTGCTCATCGCTCTGAAGAGTCGGGGCACAAGATTCTATTAGAGCTGCTAGACGCTGAGCCACTGCTCGATCTTGGATTGAGATTGGGCGAGGGCACAGGTGCTGCGCTAGCTATGCCAATAATTCGTGCGGCGGCAGAGTTCTATAACAACATGGCGAGTTTTGCGAGTGCTGGAGTCACGGTTTAATGAGTGATGCACCAAAAAGATCGTTGAAAGATAGCATCACATACCAATGGGAACTTTTTTCGTTGGCGATGGGTTTCTTTTCTCGTTTGCCGATGCCGAAGAATACGCCTTATTCAGAAGAGCGAATGAACCGTTCGGGTCGTTATTTCTCACTGGTTGGTTTGTTACTTGGT
>NZ_JBFRVX010000742.1:0-4693 GCF_041475345.1 Vibrio sp. 10N.222.48.A3
CTCGTTGGCAGTAATATCTCGCAACTGGCCAAATTGCGTGCACTTATTGATGACTGCGAGGATATCTGGACTAAATAGTACAGTAGCCCCAGTAATTAACCTCACTGCTATTTGTCTTTTTTGAATAGTTTGTTTTTTAACCAAACCACAGGCAAGAATATAAGAAACCATAGCTTTTTCCCGAAGGCGAGTAAGAGAGCTCCAATAGCTAATCCACCTTTACCTGCAACCTTTCCTGTGATCAATTTGTACATCAAAGCACCAGCTCCAAAAGCTGCAACCGTATCAGTCTCTGGAACAAAGTCTTTATAGGTATGGCCTTTTTCATACTTTAGCTGTTCTAGAGTCGGCGCTAAGTTATCTTCCGCTGATATAAATTGCTCTTGAGATCCTACCCAAGTGATTTGACTATAACCTTCTCTAGATAATTTCAATGCTCTTGCATTAACTATTTTCTCATTCTCACTACTGTGCGCCCTTATAGCATAATACATCGTTGCTTCTTTCTTGTTTAATGTTGGTTTCTCTGCCCATCCATCAATAAAGAGAAGCGCGCCTTTCCTATGCTTATTATCATCCTCTGTACTATCGATAAGCTCTTGAAGTAAATCATTGCTATCAATACTTTCTTCCCAATCATCCATTTTTATAAAGCCAGGTCTGCTTTCTGTTATAATAAACCTGCTTAAATCTTGGTTTAAAAGAACTGCATTTGGAGAGCTAGGAACTCCATTAATTTCTTCTTCTAAAATTGCTGCGTCATCACCTCTAACCAAAGACTGCTCAGTCATAACTAGGATCGTTGCGTCTTGATTTGGTACGTCATATATACCTTCATATTCCCAGTTAAGGTTATCGAGTGGATTGGCAAATACCGAGCTTGCGATTAGCACTAATCCAATGGCCATGTATTTCATTTTTTTTCACTTAAATGCATATTATTTTTGTGCAATTTACCAGCTAAATACTTTAGTTATGTTGATAAAGATCTAAATGTAAGATATTGATATATATGTCAATTGCATATGATTGGTAGGCTATGCCGACATAGAGCCAGAAAGATTTAGTACAGTATTTATCTACCTTGAGCAATAACTGGAAGTATTTTAAAACTAATACTTGAACTTGCTGTTAAGTATTCACATCAGAGACTAAGGGGCATAAGCGATTCAGGGGGAGTTGAATGTTCGGCAAATAAAATTGCATCAAGTGAACCCGACACAATGAACTGAAGATAGAAGAAACTGCCTAGTTCTTATCAAAATCGCCACCTGTAGCAACAGTGCCTTTCCGCATTTTGAGATACTAAAAGTTATTCAGGCGCGGCTAAATTGGGAGAGTCATTGACACGTCTTTGTCCAGAGGCGTGTTATGCCGCCATGCTTTGGGACAAGAGCGCCTTAGGGCGACTACTCTAAAACACTTCTGCCCCAATAAGCTTCTTAGAGTGAGTGTACCTCATATTTTTTATCCTAGTAGAGCTAATCCTGATGAGCTTGGTGTTCTATGCGGATTATTTCGTAATCGATTCTCGATTGAGATGCAAGAATTGCACAACACCCTGATTTTCATTGAGTTTTATGGAGGTTGAGCGCAGTATAGAGAGAGTGCGGATACGGGGGGATCCCGTTTATAAAGCGTTAACTGGCAGGAGTATATATGAGCAAAAATAGCAAACAAAAAAGAACGCAAAAGAAAGCTAAAGTTCAAAAAATAGCGAATCACAAAGCCGAGGCTATACGTAAAAAACAGAGTGTGATTCCTTCTATTTTCTTAGATGAATCAGGAAATACGGGCTCAAACTTATTAGACAAAAATCAACCAGTCTTCACTTTAGCTAGCTGCGATCTTTCTATTAAAGAGGCGGAACGTCTTTTAAGTTTAGTTGGTTCTCGCGCAGAAAACGAACTTCATTTTAAGAGACTAAAACGAAATAAAGCAGGGCAAGATGGAATTATACGTTTATTAAGTGACCCAGCAGTTAATACTGAAAGTATTAAAATGAACGTGTTCTCAAAACGTTTTATGGTTACATCTAAAATTGTAGATTTACTTATTGAGCATATGCTCCACCTGAAAGGTGTCGATCTTTATGTTAATGGGCAAAATATTGCACTATCAAATATGTTGTTCTATTGCTTCGAAGCTTTCTGCAATGAAGAGTTAGTGGACAATATGTATAAGCTGTTTGTAGCTATGGTGAAAGAGCAAACTGAAGAGTCTATTGAAGCTTTCTATTCCTGCGTTGAAGCCGTGCAAGAATCATCGTCAAGTGATGGCTTTAAGTCCGATATAGATCAAATCCTTGACACTAAAGCATACATTGATAGCGCACTAGACGATATTGATAAAACAGCCTTAGATCCATCAATCCCAGCTTTGTTTGCACAATGTATCCAATGGGGGAATCAATATCCTAAAGGCTTCCACCTAATTCACGATGACTCTCATAGCATTGAAAAACAACGTGAGATGTTTGCTCAATTCATGGATTGGACTCAAGATGAAGTTGAGCTAGGGTATGATCGTCGCAAATTTGGACTACCTCTAAAAGGTAAATCAATGAGGTTTGCTGATTCACAGAAACATAAGCAGATACAAGTTGCTGATATTGTAGCAAGTTCTTTTGCTTATTGGGCTGCAGGTGTTGCGGTTGGAGAATCAGAAGATTACTTCTTCCTAGAACTAAACAAGTTAGATTTGGATCGTTTTATTGGACACAATAAGATTTGGCCAACACATGATGTTGACCCTAAAGATCTTGGGACAGTACATGATGGTGGTTTAAATGCAGCTAATAATATCCCTTCATTCTTAGCGAAAGCAAAAGCAAATCCAAGGGTCGCGGAAGCAGCCAGTTAACAAGCATTTAAAAGTGATTCCCAACGTTTGGCATTTTTCATTCCATCGTTGGTAGTATCGGGGTGTTAGTGTGAATATTCATGACTTTATAGTTGATATTGAACTGACGGAGTTCTTGTTTGGAGTTTCTTCGTTAGCTACTGTATTTGCTGCCATTATTGCTTATCGAGCACTGAATGCGTGGAAAAGAGGTATTGTTCTACAAAAGAGTTTAGATAACTTGGATCGAGTTGTTGAAGCCACAATTTCAACGTCAAGGAGCTTTTCTCAGGCTCTGAACTATATAGGGCTTCTACAGTTAAGTATCGATGCTTACCGACAGGACTCAAAGGAAGTAAAAGAATTTGCTAAGTCTGGGGTAGTAAAGTACATCACACAAAATGGCAAAGATGATTCTGCTCCATTGAAAGATATGCTGACAAAAAATGAAACGCTGTTAAATAAACTTGAATTACAGCTCGTTCTTTTTCAACGGTTAGATGATAAGCAGCTGAAATCTATGGTTATTCCGTTCAGGAGTATGCAGGTTCTGCATAGGAAATTGGTAGCCTTTGCATCAATAATTGGTAGTACATCGTTATATTGGAGTAACCCTAAAGTTGAAGAAACAGTTCTAGCAACAGTTAACCAAAATATGGAAGAGCTCCACAATCTCCTTGAGCAATCAAGAGAAGAGTTATTAAAAGCTGTTGATAGTAAGCATAAAACTTTGACTTCGTAACCTAATAAGAAATTTAAGAGTGATTCACAACGCTTGGCGCTCTCACTTCAAGTGAATTTAGTGTATATAGAGCAATGGTTTAAGTAAGGTGGTGGAGTTGTTCACACCTTAATTTGACGTTATGTTTCTAGGGATAATTATGAGTAACTTATATAGTATTTTTGAGTTCAAGTATCCGATTAGTGTAGATAAATCTGTTCTTGGAAATTCGTACCCGATCATGGTCAGTGGCATCAGTGGTGTCATCCATATTCCGTTCCTTCCTATTTGGACTGAACATGAACCAGATCCTTTATGGAAGCTACTAACCCCGCCAGAGGTCGCTAAGGGCTGGAAGCAAGGCTCTGAGCCGATATTTTGGGGGAAGCCCAATCAATATCCTAGTGGTCATTCTAGTTTGCACAGAGTGGTATTTCAGTTTGAAGTACACGATGCTGAAGTAAACGGTCAATTACTTTATGAATCATTTGTGTCATGGATAAACTTATTACTTGACTACTTAGAAGTGATGTCTAACCAAAATGTTCGTATTGAGCAGACGTTGAATTCTTATGGTGATAATTTTCACCTTTTTCATTGGGATGAAAATGGGAAAAATCAGGGTATTACTGAAAATAAAGTAATTACTGTCTGTCTGGATAACTGGCAGAAAAATATTAAACATGAACAGTTCCTTGAAGCTTGCACTTTGGCATCATCTGGAGCTCCGTTAAATTTGACTTATAAACTTTACCTAGAGGCTAATCGCGCATTTTTGCAGAAAGACTATCGGAAAACTGTAATAGAGTGCGGTGCATCTATTGAAAACGCACTAACTGAATTGATCTCATTAGAACTCTCTAATTGTGGTTTATCAGATGAAGAGATTGGCGCACGCCTGAGTAATAGAAGCAATAGAACTCTAGGTGGGCGCTTTAATTTAGCTGATTCTCAGTTGCACTTAGACTTAATGCAACAAAATTATAGTTACCGAGATTTACTCGTCAATCCAAGGAATGACGCTGTGCATAAGGCTGAATTCATTCCTCAACAAATAGCTCGTGAAGCAATTGATTACACCAGTAAACTACTAAATGTGGTAGCTCCTGAGCTAAAAGAAACATAACAAGC
>NZ_JBFRVX010000743.1:0-3659 GCF_041475345.1 Vibrio sp. 10N.222.48.A3
GTCACAGGTAATATTATCTACCCTTACAAAAAGAGAAGCTCAAATATTTAAACGAGTTATCAGAGGAGATACAAATTTAGAGATATCAAGTGAACTATTTATTTCAGAAAGTACAGTAAAAACGCATGTATATAATATATATAAAAAAATAAACGTAACCAACCGAAAAGAAGCAATAAGAAAAGCAAATTTTATCAATAGTTTAGAGACTATTATACAACCAGGCATGTAGTTAATATTTGAGTCACAAATATAGAGACACTGGATTGCAGTTATTTTTACAACAGATCGTATTATAATTTAGGCCCTTGAAAAGGTGATCTTCTATTATCCCCCTCCGTCATAAAATCACAGTTAGACTGAACAACGAAGTTTAAATCATATCACCAGTGACTTAATTACATTCTGCCCTCTAAGGTACGAATAGAATTTTTGAACTCACAAAACATCACTTCTTAAGCCCTCTACTCGCCTAACAGAACGAAGTCAGTTGTAACTGTCAACACTATTAGCTTCTAAAATATCTAAAGCATTAAGCATCTAAAGCAATTCGGACTTGAGCTTCCCCTTAGGGTAAGCTTTATTGTTATGTTTTTACCGGAGCAAAAGCATGACTTACCGTTCCTTCACTTTACTATTACTCACTCTTTCCCCTAGCCTTCATGCCTCTAATTTTGGCGATCCTGAACTGGGTAAAATGAAGTCACCAAGTTGCATTTTCTGTCATAACCCCACGGGTGAAACAAGTAACACTGCTTACCCAAAACTTTCTGGCCAAGATTCAACTTACCTCTATAACACAATGAAAGCTTACCAGAACGGTGATAGACAAGGCGCTTACGCTGAGATGATGCAAACACAACTGAGTAAACTCAATGATCAAGACTTGAAAGATATTGCGGCTTTTTATGCTTCACAACAGTAATGGATTTCACCTTCATTAGATCAGTCTAAGTTAAATAAACATCACTAAGTCGCCTATACTTCAAGCAAACTCACTGAGCTCATTGAAGGTCGGGAGAGATATACCTTTACACGTATCATCCAACCCTTACAATGTGCAGCAAATATATTTATCAAGGTTTATCTCTATGTCTATTCAATGGTTTCCGGGTCACATGCATAAAGCCCGTAAAGAAATCGAAGAAGTTATCCCACAGGTTGATGTGATCATCGAAGTACTGGACGCTCGTATCCCGTTCAGTAGTGAAAACCCAATGATCTCTTCACTGCGCGGCGATAAGCCTTGTGTAAAAGTGTTGAACAAGCGCGATCTTGCGGATCCTGAGCTTACTGAGCGTTGGATTGAGCACTTCGAGAAAGAGCAAGGCGTTAAAGCGATTGCGATTACTACTAGCGCTAAAGAAGAAGTGAACCACGTTATGGAGCTCGTGCGTAAGTTAGCACCGCACCGTGAACAGATGGGTAAGAACATTCGTACAATGATCATGGGCATCCCGAACGTGGGTAAATCGACCATCATCAACTGTTTAGCGGGACGTACGATCGCGGTTACTGGTAACCAACCTGCGGTAACTCGTCGTCAACAACGTATCAATCTACAAAATGGCGTGATCCTTTCAGATACTCCTGGAATCCTATGGCCTAAAGTAGAAAACCCACACAGTGGCTTCCGCTTGGCTGCAACAGGCGCTGTAAAAGATACGGCAATGGAATACGATGAAGTGGCATTCTACACAGTCGAGTACCTTGCAAAGCAATACCCTAACCTTTTGCAAGAACGCTACCAAATTGAAGAGCTTCCAGAGTCTGACATCGAATTAATGGAAGCGATTGGTCGTAAGCGTGGCGCACTTCGTGCTGGTGGTCATATCGACATTCACAAATGTTCGGAAATCCTACTTCACGAACTGCGTAATGGTACTTTAGGTAAAGTAACGTTAGAGCTACCAGAAATGATCACACAAGAACTGATCGAAGTTGAAGAAGCGGCTGCGCTGAAAGCCGAACAACAGATTAAGAAAAAAGAAGAGCGTCGTAAGCGTTACTTGAAGAACAAGCGTTAATCTCTCTTCGTTTTAAGAAAAAATCACATGGTGCGACTAAGTGCCAAATAATTGAAGTGTCTAATCTAATCAAAAAAGCCCCGAACAATTTAATGCTCGGGGCTTTTTGGTTTGTTCTTCAGCTTTAAAGCAACTTCAGTAAGAGGCAGCTGTTGAGCAAGGAACCATTATTCAACTTGAAGTGACTAAGAATACACAATGCTTGCTGTTTTCTGTTCAAGTTCAACGGGAGAGCTCCAAGAAATCACCTTCTCATTCACTTGACTTCCACATGGTGCATTCCAAACTTGCTCTAGCTCTTCTTTACCACCAATCGCTTGATAAAAAGCAATCGCTTGGTGATTTTCAGACATCACCTCTAGGTACAGACCTGAATCCGAATAGTATTGCTGCAACCACTTCGATAATTCAGACAATAAACGCTTACCAACACCACGACCGCGATAGGCATTATCTACATGTAACGCATCGATGAACGTGCCACGCTCAAAGTTGTGATTACCAAACGCGCAGACGAAACCAACCAGTAAACCGCCCTCTTCAAGCAATAAAACATGTTGGTTAAAAGGAGGGTTAATCAAACGAGTCTGCCAAATAACAGATCTGTCCTCCAAAACATCATTTTCTAAGTAATCATCAGCAAGAATGCCACGATAATATAGCTTCCAGCTATCCGCGTGTAATTGGGCAATCCGCTCATAATCTTTATATTCAGCTACCTTAATTTCCATTTATTAGCCCTTAGTACTTCCATTTATGACTTGCTACTACATTTCACACTACCTTTATACAATATTTAAGCAAAACATACTAATACACGTTTACACTTTCAATATTGACTTACACGTGTACGCTGATATTCTAGCGCACAGATGTAAGCTCAATGGAAATTTGCTAATGAATAGTGCCGACAAACAATCTACAAAAAAGCCGCCATTAATCTGGCTCAATATTTTTGTATTCTCTTTTAGTATGCTGCTTGCTGTTGTTGCAGCTCCCGTTTATGGCTACTTTTTTGGCTATGGTATGGAGCACTGGATATGGCTAGCGATCTGCTTTACGTTCTGTAACCTTTCAATCACGACGGGTTATCATCGCTTATGGTCACACAAAGCGTTTGAAGCGCATTCAAGCCTAAGATTCCTGTTTGCACTAGGTGGCGCATTTGCCCTGCAGAACAGCGCGTTACACTGGTCTTCTGATCACCGTGTGCACCACAAACATGTAGATAACAACGACAAAGACCCATACTCAGCAAAACGTGGTTTTTGGTATTCTCACATCGGGTGGATGATTCGTAACTACAGCACCTCGATGTATGAAAATTATGAAAATTGTCGAGATTTAAAGAAAGACAAAATTGTTATGTGGCAGCACAAGCACTATGTTCTGTTGGCATTGCTAATGAACTTCGGTGTTCCTATCGCATTGGGTGTTATTTACGGTGACGTACTTGGCATGTTGTTAATCGTAGGTGCTGTTCGTTTGGTGCTTAACCATCACACGACATTCTTCATTAACTCTCTTGCTCACATCTGGGGTAGCCAACCTTTTACCGACAAAAACACGGCCCGTGATAACGGTGTGTTAGCGGTTCTAACTTTTGGCGAAGGCTACCACAACTTCCACCAC
>NZ_JBFRVX010000744.1:0-276 GCF_041475345.1 Vibrio sp. 10N.222.48.A3
GCATATGACTGCCTTAATGTGTTGTCGCTTTAAGAGTAGATGGCTTGTTGTTTGTACGTACTTGTCACGAATCAAGTGCTAGTCGTTCGTAAATGTTTGTTGCTTACAAGAGAAACCATTAAAGCACGCATCGCTGACTGATGCTTCCTAGGACACTCAATTTTCGGACTTTGATGCTTAGCAAGTGAGGAAATCGATACTGTTCAAAAGGAACATTAAGCATTTAGTGAGACTTGAAATAAAGAACCCTATCAACCGCAATGTAAATCCATAATC
>NZ_JBFRVX010000745.1:0-3058 GCF_041475345.1 Vibrio sp. 10N.222.48.A3
CAATAAAGAAGTTGCACCTAAAGGGCGACGTTTAACACTGTTACAACGTGAAGCAGACTTTTTAGATAAGCAGTTATTAAATCAACATGTTGACCCACAAAACAGCGTAGAGCTAAAAGCGATTGAAGCAAACTACCCTGAAGTTTACCTGTCATACCTAAAGTTATTTGAATACTGCACAATCAATAAAACACTACCGAGTTTATCTAGTTGGGGTGACGAGTTTAGAAAGGTTGTCTCTCAATTGGTTGATGCATACAACCAAGCGATAGCTGAAATTGGTTATGATGTAATGTTAACCAAAGCAGAAAAACTTCTCGTTAATATCGGGTATGCACAATACCAAGAAAACGAAGAATATCGGGAATATATAACTCCATTCCACCCCTTAGTGTTGGCTTATCACTTGAGCCTAGCTGAAGCAATAGTTAGTGATAACATCAATGATAACAGCAGTTTTAAAACACTACCCAAAGTGACGTTAAAGCGCTTGAATGCGCGTGGTTTATTGCCTTTTCTGTACCACCCTAAACATGAGTTTGCTTTTACCAAGCTAGAAAAAGACAACTCTATGTGGCTTGAGCTAGTGCCTCATCAAGAAACAAGTTACAGCTACGTACGTAAATTGGTGAAAGATAAGGTCACAGAGTTTAAAGATGCCTTTAGTTCACTATTTACTGCAGGTAGCAAAGCCACACTGATTATCAACTCGGTAAATAACCATAAAAATGTTGAACTGTTTATGGGGCTGGTGGATTACGTTAAAACGCAAAAGGACAAAGTCTGCCATATCCATGTGAACTTATACGATGATAAAGAGACACGCTGCGAATTTGACCGTTTTGCAGAAACAGCCAGTTACGACGAGTTGAAAAGGTTATATGGATTAGATAAAGGAGCACTGAAAGAACAAGCAGATGCCATTATCGACCTATTACGTACACGCTTAACTTACAGTAAGTTTCGTAACGATGAATGTGAGACTAAACCGCAAGCGTATGCACACCTAAGTTTTTTCAGAAATCATCATAAAGTAGAGCCAACAGATGTAAACGTGCTAGAAGAGCTTAGTGGCGTAGTTTGTCACGGCTTATTGGCGGGCGAAGCAGCCGACAACAAAGAGGAAAGCTACTTCACTGCATTTGGTTTGAAGAATGTTGAAACTAAAGATAATTCGCACCTTAGCATGGCGCAGCGCCTTAATGGTTTGATTAAACCTGCCCGTAAAACGAATGTGCAACACGGTCGTGCTAACTCTTTAGCTTTAGCGGTGAGTGATGACTTTAAAACACTACTTGAGCGCTCTTACGATAATTCAATATGGACCACAATTATTGACCCTAAAGTCACCTTAGACTTTTTTGAAAGCGCTAAAGATATGGTGCTGATCCATTACTCAGATAATTACACTAACTCAACCAACTACGATGCGATCACAGTTACCAAAGAAACGGACCTGTATAAAAAAGTATTAGAGCAGGACGAAGGTGGCATTATTGAGGAGTTCAATGCCTTCAACGGTGAGTGGTTACTCAAAATGATCACTGCTAATAGCAATGAGCGAAAAGAGAAAAAGGGTATTATTGGCGCCTATAAATACATCAATTGCTTATTAGCAAAGTCCGATATTATTTGGGTTCCGTTATCAGTTGCTGAGATGGTTCGTGTAGCCGGTAATATTGGCTTGAAAATGAATGACAGTGATTTTTCACGTAATGTAAATGGTTACAAATCCGGTGCAATTTCAGACGATGTGCTGTTTGTTGGCTTTAAAGACAATCAACTTTACTTACTTCCACTTGAAGTAAAAGCAGGGCTAAAACAAACTCACAATAAAGGGGTAGAGCAAGCCAAAGAGCTAAAACGTTATTTAACTGAAGATATTTTAGGTCGTGATGATTTAGCAGGGCATCTTTACCGCGGTTTGTTTATGCGTCAGATACTAATGCAGATTGATAAATACAAACTGTATAACCTTTATCAACCAGATTACTTTGAGCCACTCTTAAAACAACGTGAATGGTGGCTGCAGGGCGATTACCAATTAGCTGAACTGCAAGAGTACCCTGAAGGGTTCTTGGTAGCGATGGTAGAGAATGACACCTTCTTTGAAGCAAGCTTTGAGGAGGTGAAAAATATTCTTAAAATTCAACTACCAAGCGCTAGTTTAAATCACTTAGTAAGTACTCGGCTAACAGACCTAATGGCAGATGCTTGCTCTGATACATTAAGTAAAATCCCAGAGCAATATCTGTTAGCTGAAACTACTCATGTAAAAGTGGTAACAACTAGCTCTGTAGAAAATAGTAATGAGATTGTTAATACTAAAATTGAACCTGAAGAGGTCATAAATACTCCAACAGTTGAGCGATCGTCAGAAAATCAGACAATTAACGTACCGGATTCAACCATAGCGCATGATCCAAACGATAACCTAAAGGTCCTGGTTGGTCATAATGTACGTGATGATGGGGCAGTTTTCTGGGAACCGACTAATACTGCCAAATTCATGAATACCAACTCTGGCATTATAGGAACAATGGGCACGGGGAAAACACAGTGTACGAAAGCGGTAGTGACACAGCTTTATCGTGATCAACATAAAAACGTAGATGGCAGTCCAATCGGTATTCTGATTTTTGATTACAAGTCAGACTATGTTGACGATAAGTTTATTAGTGCGACAAATGGGAAGAAGTTTAAGCTGTTTAAACTTCCTTATAATCCACTAAGTCTATTTGGTGATACGCCAATGTTGCCAATACATACAGCAGCTGGTTTTTCTGAAACTATGTCAAAGGCTTACGGATTAGGGAAAAGGCAACAACTTAAGCTTGAGAACCTTATTTTAGAGGCTTATGAAGCTGCCGGTATTCGCCCAGAAGATCCGAGTACTTGGTCAAAACCCGCGCCGACTATCGAACAGGTTTGGGACCTATTTCTAGATCAAGAAAAAGTAGAAGAAGATTCTCTTTATGCCGCTTTATCCAAGTTGGCTCGATTTAAGATATTTGAAACTGAACCAGAAAAAATGGTGAGCTTATATGAGCTAGTTGAT
>NZ_JBFRVX010000746.1:0-249 GCF_041475345.1 Vibrio sp. 10N.222.48.A3
ATGTTACTCGAAATGGAATCAGTCCATGTCATGCCATTCAGTGAACACGATAAAATTATCTTAAGATCTTATGAGGCCGTAGTTGATGGTATTGCGAGTCTGATCGGTCCGTTTTGTGAAATCGTTTTACACTCTTTAGAAGACCTCAATACATCTGCGATTAAAATTGCCAATGGTGAAAATACAGGTCGTCAGGTTGGTTCGCCAATCACCGATCTTGCATTGAAAATGTTGAAAGATATTGAAGGT
>NZ_JBFRVX010000747.1:0-2878 GCF_041475345.1 Vibrio sp. 10N.222.48.A3
ATACCGATCACGATGTTGAGCTGTACCTGAACAATAAGCGAATCATTGCTAATCGCAGCCCAATTATAGTGGCTGGTGAGGTGGTAGGGGCGGTATCCAGCTTCCGATTGCGAGATGAAATCAACGATTTAACAGACCAGCTCTCACAAACCAAAGAGTATGCTGATCTACTGCGTTCGCAAACCCATGAGCATCAAAATAAGCTAAACACCATTAGTGGCTTGATTCAAATGGGCGAGCTGGATTCTGTTCAACAATTGATTGGTCAAGAAACCGCTCATTACCAGAGCTTAATTGAGTTCTTAAGAGAGACAGTGAAAGATCCATTGATTGCAGGCATGCTTTTAGGCAAAACAGAGCGAGCTCGAGAGATTGGTTTGGAGCTTAAAGTTGAAGAGGGGTCAAGGCTTGAGGCATTACCCGCTTGGTTAAACGCAGAGGATGTCGTGACGATTCTTGGCAACCTGATTGATAACGCGTTTGATGCAACCATGATGGCAATTAAACAAGAAGGGCCAATAGCACCAGCTCGTCGCGTAATCGATGTGTCGATCAGCGATTTTGGCAATGAAATTATCGTAGAAGTAGAAGACAAGGGCTGTGGTTTGCCGAAAGACTTGGCGACCAAAGCACTCACCGAAAAAGGCGTATCGAGCAAAGCGAAGCAGAACAGAGGTGTTGGTTTGTATCTCATTAAGCAACTTGCAGATCGTTATCAAGGGCAATTAGAAATGGTTGATAACCCTGATTTTGGGTCACGCATGACGGTGTATTTACCGAAAGAAGAACAACAATAATAATTGAGCACGGAGCGATCGAGTAAAGATCGTAGTGACGGAAAAAGCATGGTTAAAGGAAGAACATAAATGAACGCAATCACGAGAGTCATGGTCATTGAAGATGATATTGCGATTGCAGAGCTTCACCATCGTTATTTAGAACAGATGGGAGGCTTTGATGTGGTCGGGATTGCGACCACACAGTCTGAAGCATTAATGCAATTGGACATCTTAAAGCCTGATTTGGTTTTATTGGATGTGTATCTACCGGACGGATGCGGACTTGATATTTTGAACCACGTTCGTGGTAGTAATCAGGGATGTGATGTGATTTTGATTACTGCTGCCCGAGATGTCGACACCTTGCAACAGGCGATGCGTGGTGGAGTCGTCGACTATTTACTGAAACCTGTGATGTTTCCTCGTTTGGAAGCGGCACTGAAAAAGTATCAGTCACAGCAGCAAGAGTTTGAAAGTGTGTCTGACTTAAACCAAGGCTTGGTCGACAAGATGCTCCAAGCCAATGCCAAGGCAGATTCTCGAAAGGTTTCTACGTTACCTAAAGGGATCGATGGTGTAACGCTTGATAAAATTAGAGCTATTTTCCAACAAGCCGACATCGCTGATATTACTGCGGATGAGGCAGGCGAACGCATTGGAGCAAGCCGAACCACCGCTCGACGCTATTTGGAATTCCTTATCACGACTGGCGAGTTAGTGGCTGACTTAAATTACGGGTCAGTAGGTCGCCCAGAACGCTGCTACAACAAAGCTAGAAGATAGATTTAGCGACAACAAGTCACAAAGATAAACGCGATGCTATCAAATAAATATAAAGCCAGTTGAGTAAGCTGGTTTTGGTTTTTTCTCCCTTTCTTATTGCTCACTCCACCGACCAGATACCGTTCTTTCTTGACTACAATGTTTGAGAATGCCGATTTGCTTCTTCTTCCAGATAGAACAGCTGACTTATCGATTATAATTTGTTCGAAATCAGTCAATATTTAATCGATTGCTTTCACAGTGGTTGATGTAAATCAAATACTCATAGACAATACTGTCCCGAATAGAGGTGATAGCTTTCACCCTCGTTTACCAAACGCATTCTCAAGTGTAATAGGCACTCGCTATTGATGTAATAGCCAAGACCTATTATCTATTTTCGTATGTCGCTGATACCTTTGGCGAATACTAAAAACCTTGTTTTTATAGGAAAGATGATGGTAATACCTGAAAACAGCAGCATCGTTATTTTTGGTGCGTCGGGAGATCTAACTTACCGCAAGTTAATTCCTGCTTTGTACCACCTGTATGCTAGCAATCAACTTCCAGAATCCTTTGCGATTCTTGGAGTGAGCCGTACTGAGTACAGCGACGAGTCTTACCGTGAGAAGCTGAAGAAGTCTCTTCAGGAAATGGAAAAAACTGAGCCAGAGACGCTGAATGCATTTATTGAACATCTGCATTATCAAGCGATCAACACTTCAGATGTAGACGATTACGCTCGTCTAGCACAACGTCTGGATAAGCTTGAGCAAGACTACCAATTCGAAAACCATAACACATTGTTCTACTTGGCAACCCCGCCAAGCCTTTACGGTGTGATTCCAGCAAACCTTGCTGCACATGGCCTAAACGATGAGAAGAACGGCTGGCGTCGTCTGATTATTGAGAAGCCATTTGGTTACGATCTAGCATCAGCTCAAGCGCTGGATGAAGAGATCCATCATCACTTCCAAGAACACCAGATCTACCGTATCGACCATTACCTTGGTAAAGAAACGGTACAAAACCTTCTAGTGCTTCGTTTCTCAAACGCGATGTTTGAACCTCTGTGGAACCGTAACTTCATTGAATACGTTGAAATCACAGGTGCTGAGTTCCTTGGCGTTGAAGAACGTGGCGGATACTACGATGGTTCTGGCGCAGTTCGTGACATGTTCCAAAACCACCTGCTACAAGTGCTAGCAATGGTTGGTATGGAGCCACCTGCTCAAATCAATGCAGATTCTATTCGTGATGAAGTGGTTAAAGTACTTCAGTGTCTGAAACCATTAGAAGAAGATGATTTGCGTAAAGACTTAGTGTTAGGTCAGTAC
>NZ_JBFRVX010000748.1:0-2920 GCF_041475345.1 Vibrio sp. 10N.222.48.A3
AAGGTCAACACGCCCTGAACAGTGCCAAATAAGAAGCACAAGGAAGCAAAGATGGAGACAACCACATCCCATGAGCGAGTACTAGACGCACAAGCTTATCAGCAGCTTGAAGCGATACTGGCTCAAAAAATAGAAACAGAACGCATTGTCACTCAAGAGGCAAAGCGCTTGGCTTACGGCACCGATGCGAGTTTTTATCGCTTGGTGCCGAAAATGGTTCTAAGGCTCAAGAACTTAGACGAAGTGATATTCACCATTCAAAGCTGTCGTGAACTCGGTATTCATTTTACCTTTCGCGCCGCGGGCACCAGCCTTTCAGGACAAGCCGTTTCAGACTCGGTCCTCATCACACTGACCGATGACTGGCGTGGCCATGAAATCGTAGATAACGGCAATCAGATCATCCTTCAACCGGGTGTGATTGGCGCTGATGCAAACAAATACCTTGCTCCTTTCCAACGTAAAATCGGCCCAGATCCAGCTTCAATCAATACCTGTAAAATCGGTGGTATTGCAGCAAATAACGCCAGTGGTATGTGTTGTGGTACTGCGCAAAACTCGTATCGCACCGTCGAGAGCATGAAAATCGTATTGAGTGATGGCTCCCTGCTTGATACGGCAGATAACGCAAGTGTTGAAGCATTCAAGCTATCACATAAAGAGCTGTTTAAAGGCATTGTCGAATTACATCAACAGACAGCTTCAAACCAAGAACTCGCAGACAGAATTCGCCACAAGTACCGCCTCAAAAACACCACTGGCTACGCTCTGAATGCCTTGGTCGATTACCACGACCCAATTGAGATCATCAAACACTTGATGATTGGCTCAGAAGGTACACTAGGTTTCATTGCTGAGATTACCTACAACACGGTTATCGAACATCCAAACAAAGCTTCGGCTCTGTTGGTGTTTGCCGACATCGAACAAGCCAGTAAAGCGGTTACTACGCTATCAAAAACACCCGTTGCTGCGGTTGAATTGATGGATGGTAGAGCGCTGCGTTCAGTGGCTGATAAACCGGGTATGCCTGCATTTATGCCAAGCTTGGACTTAGAAGCCGCGGCTATTTTGGTTGAATCACACGCCAGCTCCCAGCCGGACTTAGATTTACAATGTAAATCAATTTTGGACGCATTGACTGAATACACGATTGTTGAATCGGTGCCTTTCACTTCCGATCCAAAGACAGTCACAACTCTGTGGGGCATTCGAAAAGGCATGTTCCCTGCGGTTGGAGCCGTTCGTGAAGTCGGTACAACCGTTATCATCGAAGACGTGGCTTTCCCTGTCGAAAACCTCGCTAACGGCATTCGAGAGCTGCAAGAGCTGTTCGATAAATACGACTACAGCGAAGCGATCATTTTCGGCCATGCCCTCGAAGGCAACCTGCATTTTGTGTTTACTCAAGGCTTCGACAGCCAAACAGAAATCGATCGCTACGGCGGTTTCATGGATGACGTTGCCGAACTGGTCGCGGTGAAATACCAAGGTTCTCTGAAAGCAGAACATGGCACTGGCCGTAATATGGCACCTTATGTCGAATTGGAATGGGGTAAAGATGGCTACGCCTTGATGCAACAGATCAAAGCCTTGTTTGATCCAGAAAGACTGCTCAACCCCGGCGTTATTATTAACGACAATCCAAATTCACACATCACGAATTTGAAGCCAATGCCTGCTGCCGACGACCTTGTCGACCGCTGTATCGAGTGTGGCTTCTGTGAGCCTGTTTGTCCGTCTCGTACCTTAACTCTATCGCCACGCCAACGTATCGTGCTGTACCGCGAGTTACAACGCCGACGTGCCGCAGGTGAAGAGATGGAAGCAAGCGAACTAGAGAAAACCTTCGAATACCAAGGCATTGATACCTGCGCCGCAACAGGCCTGTGTGCCGAGCGTTGCCCAGTGGGAATCAACACCGGCGATTTGATCAAGAAGCTTCGTATTGCCAAGTACGAGAAATTTACGCCAATCGCTAAGTGGACAGCGGATCATTTCTCGACCACCACCAAGCTGACCAAAGCCGGCCTCAAAACCAACCAAGTGGCGAGTAAAGTATTAGGCGCAAACACAGTCGGCAAGCTAACCAACGGCCTGCGCTCAATAACTAAAGGCGCGACACCTGTTTGGATGCCTGAGATGCCGCAATCCAATAGTCACTCGCTAGTCTCATCACCCGTGACGGCAGAATCCTCAAGCAATCATAAGAAGGTGGTTTACCTCCCTTCGTGTGCCAGTCGAACCATGGGACAGCAAAGCGATGCGGGCGATCAACGCCCTCTAACTGAAGTGACCATGTCTTTGCTTAACAAAGCCGGATTTGAGGTTATTCTTCCGAAGAAGCTAGACGACCAATGTTGTGGCATGCCTTACGACAGCAAAGGGATGACCGATTTAGCCCAATCTAAAGCGCAACAGCTCGAAGAAGTGTTGTGGCAAGCCAGTCGTCAGGGTGAATACCCAGTATTAATGGACACCAGCCCATGTGCTAAACGCAGTATTGAACAGTTCACCAAGCCACTAGAAGTGCTAGAGCCGACAGGGTTTGTGAATCAATACTTGCTTGAGCACCTGACACTTGAGCCGCTGCAAGAAACCGTGATGCTGCATGTGACGTGTAGTTCTCGTCGAATGGGTTTGGAAGGCGCGATGTTGAGCCTTGCTAAAGCCTGTACCGAAGAGGTCATCGTTCCTGAGCATATTCAATGCTGTGGTTGGGCGGGTGATAAAGGTTTTACCACGCCAGAGCTGAATGAGGCGGCAGTGCATCCACTCAAAGAACAAGTGCCGAGCAACTGTACTCGTGGATTCAGCAACAGCCGAACCTGTGAGATCGGTTTGTCACATCACAGTGGCATTCCGTATCAATCCATCTTGTACTTAGTGGACGAAGTGGCGCAGTAGCTTCACTCTTAGT
>NZ_JBFRVX010000749.1:0-281 GCF_041475345.1 Vibrio sp. 10N.222.48.A3
CAAATGAGCGGCGCTTTTTTTCATAACGTATTTCTAAGAATTAGCTATTAAAACCCAAAACACAACTTATGAAGAATCATTTAGTAAGCAATTACTTAATAAGCAGTTATTTAATAAGCAGTTATCTAATAAGCAAAGCGAGTCTCTTCTTTAAATAAGCTAGCTATAACCTCTTGGTATTGCATAAGGTTAAACGTAGAGTTGTCATTGTTATATTTTTGTTGCTTGTTTGCTAAATATGGTTGAGACACTAACGACGTAACCAGCATCTGGTAATAATG
>NZ_JBFRVX010000750.1:0-459 GCF_041475345.1 Vibrio sp. 10N.222.48.A3
TATAAACAAATAGGTGAGGATACAATCTGATGCTAAATGACAAAAGAACAAAAATCTTGAGCTCAGCAGAAAAGCTATTTATTTCTCAGCCTTATAGTAAAGTTTCAATTCGGTCTATTGCTAAGTCTGCGGGTGTAAGCCCCGCGTTAATTCTTTATTACTTTAATAACAAAGAGCAATTGTTTGATCAGCTCATCGAAGAGCATACAAGTCGTTTTCAAGAGCAGTTCTCAAAGTATCAGAGAGTGGATGGAATACAACTACAACACTTACTTTCTGAACTTATCGAGTTTTGGGAAGCTTCGCCTAACATCTTTTTACTATTCACTTTTGGCGGAAGTTCATACAATTACGAAAATGTTCAACGCCTTAAAGAGTCTAAGTTTGGTTACACCTACAATAAGACTCTTGAAAATCTTCTTTATTTAGTTGATGGCTGTAACGAGTCAAACTTTCATT
>NZ_JBFRVX010000751.1:0-1028 GCF_041475345.1 Vibrio sp. 10N.222.48.A3
ATGGGCGGCGTAGGCATCGACGGTCACATCGCGTTCAATGAGCCAGGTTCTTCTCTATCTTCACGCACTCGTATCAAAACGTTGACTGAAGACACTCGTATCGCGAACTCTCGTTTCTTCGATGGCGACATCAACCAAGTTCCTAAATACGCACTAACTATCGGTGTTGCTACTCTTCTAGATTCTGAAGAAGTAATGATCCTTTCTCTAGGCCACAACAAAGCGCAAGCGCTTCAAATGGCTATCGAAGGTTCTGTAAACCACATGTGGACTGTTACCGCTCTACAGATGCACCGTAAAGCTATCATCGTTGCTGATGAGCCAGCTCAACAAGAGCTAAAAGTTAAGACTCTTCGCTACTTCCAAGAGCTAGAAGCTGAGAACATTCAAGACCTATAATTTGATGTAGATCTTGATTGTAGAATTAAAACCACTTCTTCTATCGGAAGTGGTTTTTTTTTTATGTCACAATCGCTATCAACTAAAAAATATGGAAATAGACATGTTGTTGAATGAAATTGTCGAGGTCATCGAACTGACTGACAGTGATCACCTCTCAGAGGCATTAGAAGAGTTTAATCTACATAACGTAGTTCACTCTAACCACCTTCCTTTTTTAAATATTGTCTACGATAACGCCAAGCCACACTTGCTAAAAAAACTGTGCAGCATTGGCTTTAAAGGACAAATTCAATGTGAAAAATTGATAAGCGGTGACTATATTATTTTCAATGCAGACACCTATACGCCCGAACAAGCTAGCTCAAAATTCAGGTAAAACAGACTTCAATTTATTAGGAACTGACTTAAATGACAGACACAACTAACCTAAGCAATGAACAACTATCTCTACTTGGAAAAGCTCTGCTTTCAGTACAAAGGTTGGAAAACTCACTCTACCAGTCGATTAGAGCACTTTGTAAACAAAACAGTTCTAGTGATACCCAAGCCATTGAAAACCTGACTTCAGAGCAGTTTCTGAAAGGCACTATCACAGAGCTAAAGCCAGTTATACAACAGTTATATGA
>NZ_JBFRVX010000752.1:0-6300 GCF_041475345.1 Vibrio sp. 10N.222.48.A3
GGTATTAGTTGTACTTGCTGGTTATGGCGCGGTTGGCTTTGTTGATGACTACCGTAAAGTCGTTCGTAAGAACACCGATGGTTTGATCGCTCGCTGGAAGTACTTCTGGCAATCAGCAATTGCGTTAGTCGTGGCGTTTGCTCTGTATGCTCACGGGCACGATACTGCAGCAACTCAATTGGTTGTTCCTTTCTTTAAAGATGTGATGCCACAACTTGGTTTACTGTATATCGTACTAACTTACTTTGTTATTGTGGGAACCAGTAACGCGGTAAACCTAACAGACGGCCTAGACGGCTTGGCCATTATGCCAACGGTTATGGTTGCGGCTGGTTTTGCTGTAATTGCTTGGGCGACCGGTAACGTTAACTTTGCGTCATACTTACACATTCCATACATCCCATACACCTCCGAGCTGGTTGTGGTATGTACTGCTATCGTAGGTGCTGGACTTGGTTTTCTATGGTTCAACACTTATCCTGCACAAGTATTCATGGGCGATGTTGGCTCGCTAGCGCTTGGTGGTGCTCTGGGTGTGATCGCTGTGTTAGTTCGCCAAGAGTTGGTATTGGTTATCATGGGCGGTGTGTTTGTAATGGAGACCTTGTCAGTGATACTGCAAGTTGGCTCTTACAAATTGCGCGGTCAGCGTATTTTCCGCATGGCACCAATTCACCACCACTATGAACTGAAAGGTTGGCCGGAGCCACGTGTCATCGTGCGTTTTTGGATCATTTCAATGGTATTAGTACTGGTTGGCTTAGCAACGCTGAAAGTTCGTTAATCCTATCTGAGCCTCTTAATGAGAGGCTCTTTAAAACTATTAAGAGCATCTTGTTTAAATGGAACATTGGCAAAATATTCAAAATGTAGTGGTTGTGGGGCTCGGTATTACCGGGCTCTCTGTCGTTAAACATCTCGTAAAATATCAACCTCATACGCATGTGAAGGTAATTGATACGCGAGAGCTACCACCAGGAAAAGAATCTTTGCCTGAATCGGTAGAGCTGCATTCTGGAAGTTGGAATAGCCAATGGTTAGCGGAAGCTGATTTAGTGGTTGCTAACCCAGGTATCGCCTTAGCGACCCCAGAAATACAAGATGTTATTCAAGCGGGTATTCCGGTTGTTGGCGATATTGAACTTTTTGGTTGGGCGGTAGACAAACCCGTCGTGGCAATAACAGGCTCCAATGGCAAGAGTACGGTGACCGATCTAACGGGTGTGCTTGCTAAAGCTGCTGGTCTTAACGTTGGCGTTGGTGGCAACATCGGTATTCCTGCCTTGGATCTTCTTGAGCTTGATGCCGATTTATATGTCCTTGAGCTTTCAAGCTTTCAGCTAGAGACAACGTTCAGTCTAAACCTTGCAGCAGCGGCCTTTTTGAACCTGTCAGAAGATCATATGGATCGCTATCAAGGCATGGCCGATTACCGTGACGCTAAATTGAGAATTTTTAATAACGCTCAGTGTGCGATCGTAAACCGCGAAGACAAAGAGACTTATCCTGATCAAACGATGTCATTGGTGACATTTGGACTTGATGACCAAGAGTTTGGTGTAGCGACGATTGATGGTATCGAATGGCTAATAGACAACGGCAAGCCTGTACTTCCTAGCCAAGATTTAACATTGGTTGGACGTCATAATGTGGCGAATGCTTTAGTCTCTTTAGCACTGCTTAAGCAAGTCGGTATCGATTACAGCAAAAGTCTTGAAGCTTTGAAAGCCTACAATGGTTTGACGCATCGTTGCCAAGTAGTGGCTGACAAACGCGAAATTAAATGGGTTAACGACTCGAAAGCGACCAACGTAGCCAGTACATTAGCGGCTCTGTCGGGATTAGAATACCAAGGTACTTTGTATCTCTTAGTCGGAGGTGTGGGCAAAGGTGCTGACTTTAGCGAGCTTAACCCCGTGTTGGCGCAACTAGACCGCGTACAACTGTGTTGCTTCGGTGAAGATGCTGCGCAATTTATGCCATTACATCCATCGGCTAAGACGTTTGATTCCATGCGTGACATTATCGAGAGTATCTCTGCACAATTGGTGTCGGGTGACATGGTGATGTTGTCTCCTGCATGTGCAAGCTTCGATCAATTTAATAACTTCATGGCGAGAGGTGATGCGTTCACTGAACTTGCTCATGAGTATGCCTAACGTGTTGAAGGACTAACATTCAGTGCAAAGAGTGAAAGAGATTAATCAATCTATTTGGCAATGGCTTAACCGTGCCACACCAGAGGCGCTCTACGATCGTCAGTTGGTATGGATTGCTCTTGGACTGATGCTGACGGGCTTGGTAATGGTAACGTCGGCTTCGTTCCCAATCAGTGCTCGTTTAACCGATCAGCCGTTTCACTTCATGTTCCGCCACGCCATTTTCCTGGTGTTAGCGTTAGGTGTATCCAGCGTAATATTACAAATCCCGATGAAACGCTGGTTTCAATACAGTATGTACCTATTGGGCTTATCCTTCTTTTTGCTAGTGGTGGTGTTAGCCGTCGGTAAGTCGGTTAACGGTGCCTCACGTTGGATTCCTCTCGGGCTGTTTAACTTACAACCTGCTGAAGTCGCTAAGTTATCTCTGTTTATCTTTATGGCGGGCTATTTGGTTCGTAAACAGGATGAAGTGAGAAAAACCTTCTTCGGTGGTTTTGGTAAACCGATCATGGTGTTCGGTGCCTTTGCGGTGTTGCTACTTGGCCAGCCCGATTTGGGTACCGTTGTCGTAATGTTGGTTACATTGTTTGGCATGTTATTTATCGCAGGTGCTAAGCTGTCACAATTTATAGCCTTAATGGTGGCAGGTATTGCTGCCGTTGTGGGATTGATTGTTATTGAGCCTTATCGTGTTCGACGTGTTACGTCATTCTGGGAACCTTGGAGTGACCCGTTTGGTAGTGGTTATCAGCTAACTCAATCATTGATGGCGTTCGGTCGTGGTGATTGGATGGGACAAGGGCTTGGTAATTCAATTCAAAAACTCGAGTACCTACCTGAAGCACACACCGATTTTGTTTTTGCTGTACTGGCAGAAGAGTTGGGTTTTGTTGGCGTAACCTTAGTGTTGATGCTGATCTTTAGCTTGGTTTTTAAAGCTATTTTTATTGGCAAAAAAGCTTTCGAAAACGACCAAGTGTTCAGCGGTTATCTGGCGTTTGGCATTGGTATTTGGTTTGCTTTTCAGACGCTTGTTAATGTCGGTGCCGCTTCAGGTATTGTTCCGACCAAAGGTCTAACCTTACCGCTGATCAGTTACGGTGGTTCAAGCCTTATCGTGATGTCAGTTGCGGTTTCTATGCTGCTGCGTATCGATCATGAATGCCGAGTGCAACAAAAAGAACAAGCCGACAATCAAAACGAATTAGTAGAATAAGAATCTAACGTTATGAAACAGAACAAAAAACTTTTAGTGATGGCTGGTGGTACTGGCGGTCACGTTTTCCCTGGATTAGCGGTGGCGAAAAAGCTTCAGCAACAAGGTTGGGAAATTCGCTGGTTAGGAACTGCGGACCGAATGGAAGCGGAACTGGTGCCAAAGCATGGTATTGAGATCGACTTCATTAAGGTGAAAGGCCTGCGTGGTCAAGGCATTAGCAAGCTAATTAAAGCGCCGTTCCAGATTATTAATGCCATACTTCAAGCCAGACGACATATTAAAGCATGGCAACCTGATGTGGTGCTTGGCATGGGTGGTTACGTCAGTGGCCCGGGTGGTATCGCGGCTTGGTTATCTGGTATTCCAGTGGTTCTACATGAACAAAATGCAGTGGCAGGTTTAACCAACCAATGGCTGTCTAAGATTGCTAAAAAGGTTTTCCAAGCTTTTACTGGTGCGTTTCCTACCGTAGAAGTGGTGGGTAACCCGGTACGCGAAGATGTTGTTGCCTTAGCTGACCCCGAGCAACGCATGGCTGAGCGTGATGGTGACATCCGCATCTTGGTTATGGGCGGTAGCCAGGGCGCAAAAATCCTGAACGATACCTTGCCAGTAACGATGGCGCAGCTTGGTGAAGGCTTCACTGTGGTGCATCAAGCAGGTAAGAACAATCAACAGCAAGTGATTGAACAATACAAATCACATTCTGTAGATAATGTTCAAGTGACTGAATTTATTGATGATGTGGCGCAAGCTTATGAGTGGGCAGATCTATTAGTGTGTCGCTCTGGTGCATTAACCGTATCTGAAGTGTCTGCTGCTGGTGTAGGTTCTATTTTCGTTCCGTTTATGCACAAAGACAGACAACAAGCGTTGAATGCCGATCATTTAGTCGAATGTGGCGCGGCGTTAATGATTGAACAGCCTCAACTAACGGCTGATAAGCTCGCGAACACTATCGCGCAGCTTGATAGAAATGAATTAAAAATGATGGCAACAAAAGCTCGTCAAGCCGCCAAGCTTGATGCTGATGTGACTGTCGCTGAAGCGATCAAAGCTTTAGCAAAATAATGAGATTGAATTGATGACGATTGAACATACCCAAGACTTAGCGCAAATCCGTGCAATGGTGCCAGAGATGCGCCGTGTTAAATCTATCCACTTCATTGGTATTGGTGGTGCCGGAATGAGCGGGATTGCTGAAGTCTTGCTTAATGAAGGCTACCAGATCACAGGTTCTGATATTGCTCAAAACCCAGTGACAGAACGCTTAGTTAGCAAGGGGGCTACTGTTTACGTTGGTCACCAAGCGAGTAACGTTGCCGACGCAAGTGTGGTGGTGGTTTCAACCGCTATCAACGAAGAAAACCCAGAAATTATTGCAGCTCGTGAAGCGCGCACACCGATCGTTCGTCGTGCAGAAATGCTGGCTGAGCTGATGCGTTTTCGTCACGGTATTGCTGTGGCAGGTACGCACGGTAAAACAACCACGACTGCGCTAGTGACACAGATTTACTCGGAAGCAGACCTAGATCCAACCTTTGTAAACGGTGGTTTGGTGAAAAGTGCCGGCACTAACGCACGTTTAGGTTCAAGCCGTATTCTTATCGCTGAAGCCGATGAGAGTGATGCTTCATTCTTACATCTGCAACCAATGGTTAGTATCGTCACTAACATCGAAGCGGATCATATGGATACTTACGGCGGCGATTTTGAAACGCTGAAGCAGACGTTTATTGATTTCTTACATAACCTGCCATTCTACGGCCAGGCTGTGATGTGTGTTGATGATCCTGTAGTGCGTGAGCTTATACCTCAGGTTAGCCGCCAAGTGATTACTTACGGCTTCTCAGAAGATGCTGATATCCGTATTGAAAACTACGTACAAGAAGGTCAGCAAGGCAAATTCACGGTGGTACGTGAAGGTAAAGCTAACCTTGATATTACGCTAAACATTCCGGGTCGTCACAATGCATTGAATGCATCCGCTGCGATTGCTGTTGCAACAGAAGATGACATCAGCGATGAAGCGATTCTAAAAGCGATGGCGGGAACCGAAGGCACGGGTCGTCGTTTCGATCATCTAGGTGAGTACGAAACAGGTAAAGGCGTTGCAATGCTGGTTGATGATTACGGTCATCACCCAACCGAAGTGGACGTAACCATTCAAGCAGCACGAAGTGGTTGGACTGATAAGCGTCTTGTTATGATCTTCCAACCGCACCGTTACAGCCGTACTCGTGATCTATATGACGATTTTGCGAATGTTCTTGAGCAAGTTGATGTACTTATTCTATTAGATGTTTATTCTGCAGGTGAGAAACCAATTGCAGGGGCTGATGGGCGTTCATTAAGTCGAACTATTCGCGGGCGTGGTAAGATAGATCCAATTTTTGTTGCCGATATCAACGCACTGCCATCGGCTTTAGCCAACGTAATTCAAGGTGGTGACCTTGTTTTAACGCAGGGTGCGGGCGATGTTGGCCGAGTAGCGAAGCTGTTGGAATCATTGCAGTTAGACATTAATAAGATGCAGAACGCGTAACAGAATACTGTCTACAGACTGTGGTCAATCGCTCACTTCTTGCGATTGACCTAAAATTGACCAAAAATCTTATTATCAACGTTTGATAGTTTAATTTTGCTCAGTATAATTCATAGGTTAAAGTAAGTGCTTTTACCTCTATTACGAAGATAGGGAATAGAATTGCGAACCAACGACAGGGAATGCGGGCTTTGGTAGAAAGTACTTTTAGCGAAAACCGCCACCTATTCAGTTTACCGTCGCTCAAGAAACACGCCTTAGGCGGGTCTTTTTTTGTCATGGTATTGCTATTCATTGGATTTCTTTTCTATACCACACTGACTTGGATGTGGGACGATCAGCGATTGCCTCTCTCTAAAATAGTACTGCAAGGC
>NZ_JBFRVX010000753.1:0-2080 GCF_041475345.1 Vibrio sp. 10N.222.48.A3
AGTACTTTCCTTAGATGTATCAACCTTTTAGAGACACCTACTGCTGGCGAGATTTGGGTTAATGGTGAATTAATTCAAATGAAAAACAACCGCCAAGGTGTTTCTGTTCCTGCCAATGAAAAACAAGTACAGCGAATCCGTTCTCGTCTGGCGATGGTTTTTCAGGGTTTCAACCTGTGGTCTCATCTGACCGTTCTCGAAAATGTTATCGAAGCGCCTGTTCACGTCTTAGGTGTACCTAAAGCACAAGCGATTGAAAATGCTGAGCTGCTACTGAAGAAAGTAGGGCTATATGAACGCAAAGATTACTACCCGGGTCATTTATCTGGCGGACAGCAACAGCGTGCGGCGATTGCAAGAGCGTTAGCGGTTGATCCTGAAGTAATGCTATTTGATGAACCAACATCGGCACTTGATCCTGAGTTAGTAGGGGAAGTACTTGGTGTAATGCGCGATCTAGCAGAAGAAGGAAGAACCATGCTTGTGGTAACACATGAAATGGCTTTTGCTCGTGACGTATCAAATCATGTGATGTTCTTACATCAAGGCTTGGTGGAAGAACAGGGCGATCCAGCTAAACTGTTTACTGAGCCTGAATCTGAGCGATTACAACAATTTATCTCATCGATTTACTAATCAGAATTGAAATGCTGTTGCTAAGGTAAATGGCGACAGTGTTAACAATGAAACACAACAAGTAAGTTAATAAGTAACAACAAACACAATATTAAAATTAGCAAAACATAAAAACCTAAATCACAGGAGTAGGGATATGAAAAAGTGGTTATTAGTCGCGGCACTTGCTGCAACTGCTGCAACGGGCGTAGCTCAAGCAAAAGAATGGAAAACAGTACGTTTCGGTATTGAAGGTGCTTACCCTCCATTTAGCTGGACAGAAGCTGACGGTTCGCTGAAAGGCTTCGATGTCGATATGGCTAACGCGCTTTGTACTGAAATGCAGGTGAAGTGTAAGATCGTTGCACAAGATTGGGATGGTATTATTCCTTCTCTGCTTGCTCGTAAATATGATGCGATCATTGCGGCAATGTCTATCACGGAAGAGCGCAAGAAAAAGATCGATTTCACAGGTAAATACGCACTTATCCCAAACAAGTTCATCGCTAAAAAAGGTGCAGGCCTTAACTTTGATGATCTAAGTGGTCAAAAAATTGCCGTTCAACGTGCAACAACTCACGACAAGTACCTAACAGATAACTACGGCGACACAGTAGAAATCGTTCGTTACGGTTCATTTGACGAAGCTTACCTTGATCTAGCTAACGGTCGTGTTGCTGCTGTACTGGGTGATGCATCTGCTCTAGAAGAAGGTGTACTAAACAAAGCGGGTGGTGAAGACTACGAGTTTGTTGGTCCATCACTAACTGATCCTAAGTGGTTCGGTGAAGGTTTTGGTATTGCTCTACGTAAGCAAGACAAAGATCTGACTAAGCAATTAGATGCTGCAATCCTTTCGCTACGTGAAAAAGGCATCTACCAAGATATCGCTGCTAAATACTTCAACTACGACGTATACGGTAAGTAATCTCTAGCGTCACTTCTTAAGGGAGAGGCTCACCTCTCCCTGTCTTACCAACTTTTTCGCAGTTCTGTTGGAATTCATTATGTTTGATTTACAAGGATATGAAGCGTCGATCCTGAAAGGGGCGGTGCTTACAATCGAAGTTGCCTTACTGTCGCTAATTTTAGCTATGGTTCTTGGTATGCTAGGTGCCTTAGCAAAACTAGCGCCTTACCGCTGGGCTCGTGCTATTGCAACCCTCTACACAACCGTTATTCGAGGTATCCCCGATCTCGTATTGATGATGCTGATTTTCTTTGGTGGACAAATCCTTTTAAACAACAGTTTGTATTCCATCAATGAGTGGCTCAATGAGTGGTTCACATCAAGTGACCCTAACCACGAATGGACCGCTTACCTACCTGATTATATTGATGTTAGCCCATTTATTGCTGGTGTCTTAACCATTGGCTTCATCTTTGGCGCGTACATGGCAGAAACCTTCCGTGGTGCAATAATGGCTGTCGACAGCGGTGAGATGGAAGCGGCAAAGGCTTATGG
>NZ_JBFRVX010000754.1:0-2352 GCF_041475345.1 Vibrio sp. 10N.222.48.A3
CCAGCATAAGGCTGGCTGTTTGGTTTTAGTGATAGGTGTAGAGTTTTGGTCGTCTGTTATTGCTTGTTTCTCAGTTAACGGACTCTATTCTATGGATAGATCGTGGCGCTCAACGTTGTCGTTATGCGTTTTGAGATTCGCTTACTGCTACAGCCAATGCAACCGTCGCGCCGACCATTGGGTTGTTACCCATACCGATGAAGCCCATCATTGCCACGTGAGCCGGAACAGAAGAGCTACCTGCGAACTGAGCATCAGCGTGCATTCTACCCATAGTATCTGTCATGCCGTAAGACGCAGGGCCTGCTGCCACGTTATCTGGGTGCAATGTTCTACCTGTACCGCCGCCTGAAGCAACTGAGAAGTAAGGTAAACCTTGGCGAGTACGTTCTGCTTTGTAGATACCTGCAACAGGGTGTTGGAAGCGCGTTGGGTTAGTTGAGTTACCCGTAATACTCACATCCACTTCTTCTCTGTGCATGATTGCCACGCCTTCACGTACATCATCAGCGCCGTAACACAAAATCTCTCCGCGAGGGCCTTGTGAGAAGCGGCGGCGTTCTGTTTCAACAAGCTCACCTGTTTGGTAATCGTATTGAGTGCGAACATAGGTAAAACCATTGATGCGAGAAATTAAGTAAGCCGCATCTTTACCTAGACCATTGAGTATTACCTTCAATGGGTTGTGACGTGATTTGTTGACGTTGAGTGCGATTTTAATCGCACCTTCTGCAGCAGCAAAAGATTCATGGCCCGCAAGGAAAGCAAAGCAGTGACTTTCTTCATTTAGAAGACGTGCAGCCAATGCACCGTGGCCAATACCGACCTGGCGTTGCTCAGCAACACTGCCGGGTTTGGTGAATGCTTGAAGGCCTTCACCAATGATATTCGCAGCTTGTTCTGCGCTGGTGGCTTTGCGAAATAGCGCCAGTGCTGAGCCAAGGATATAGGCATCGGCAGCGCTTTCGAAAGCAATAGGTTGGGTATCCATCACTAGCGCTTTTGGGGCGACATTGTGTGATAGACAGTATTGGTTCGCTTGCTCTAAAGAGTCGAAGTTCATTTCTGCCAATACGCGAGTTACTGATTCATTAAATTGAGTGTTCATCATATCTTTCCTCTAAATTGGCAAAATTAGTGTTGGCGTGGGTTAATGGTGGTAACGGCTTCATCGAAGCGACCATAAGTCCCCGTCGCAAGGTCAGCAGCTTCATTAGCTGGCATGCCTTGGTTAATCGCCTTCATCATTTTGCCGAGGTTGAGATATTCGTAGCCAATCACTTCGCTGTGATCATCAAGTGCAAGCTTGGTCACGTAGCCTTCTGCAAGCTCTAGGTAACGAACGCCTTTAGCTGAGGTTGAATAGCTGGTGCCTACTTGGCTACGTTGTGTTTGACCTAAGTCTTCCAATGCTGCGCCAATTTCTAGGCCGCCTTCAGAGAATGCGGATTGAGTTCGACCGTAAACGAATTGCAGAAAGATTTCACGCATGGCTACGTTAATAGCGTCACACACCAAGTCAGTATTCAGAGCTTCAAGAATGGTTCTTCCTGTGAGGATTTCGGCTGCCATCGCGGCTGATTGAGTCATGCCTGAACAACCAATCGTTTCGATTAGCGCTTCTTCGATGATGCCGTTTTTTACGTTCAGCGTTAGTTTTGCTGCACCTTGTTGTGGTGCACAAGTGCCGACGCCATGGCTTAAACCAGAAATAGCGATGACATCTTTTGGGCTAACCATGGCGCCTTCAACTGGAATTGGAGCTGAAGTGTGAAGATCACCCCTTTGAATAGGGCACATTGATTGAATTTCTGAAGAGTAGTGCATAATGTTTTCTCACTGATAGAGCCATTTAAGACCTAGGGCGTTGAGAAAACAGGACGTGTTGGAAGAGGTGTGGCTAATTCACTACAGATCTTGAGTATCGATCATCCAAAGGTGTCATGAAGCTCGGTCTTAATAGACTAAGTCCATTCCAAAATGGAGGAGTAGCGATACATCCAACAGTATTACCTGTTTTCGATTCTGTAGGAGTCATTAGCACGGTTCAAAAGAACGGGCGGTTGAAGCAAAAGCTTAGGTGGAACCCCATCACCTGATGGCTATAGATTAGATCTTAATCACACTTTTGTGCAAGCGAATGTTTAGAGCGATTTCGACTATAAACAGAGTTCATTATATTTCGATAAGTATAAAAAAACGCCAATAACGAGCTCTGATTAGAGACATTATTGACGTTTTTTAGAAAACTTCAGCTAATTAAGCGGCATCTTCTTCTGCGTCTTCAACTGCTTCAAGCTTCTTTTCTTTTTTCGGAGCTGGTTTACGCTTAGCACCTAATGCGTAAAGAAC
>NZ_JBFRVX010000755.1:0-3173 GCF_041475345.1 Vibrio sp. 10N.222.48.A3
CTTTAATTGTTCTATAAGAGGTTCTTAAATATGCAATTTACTCTAAAGAGGAAAATGGTTTTCTCTGTAGTTTTGGCGATTGCTGTTACATCTGCCATTCTTCTTTTCATGGGTTATAAGACTTTTCAAACAAACAGCTGGCAAGCAATAGAAAGTGAAAGTCGCAATACACTTCAAGCTCATGCTAAGGGCATCAGTGACTGGTTTTATGATAAGAAACAAGCAGTACACGGGCTTAAGCAACAAGTGCAGCTTAACCCTTCAATAGATATCGTTCCTCATTTACGTCAAACCTTGGTATCTGGTGGGTTTGGATTGAGTTATTACGGTAACAAAGAAGGTGAGATGTTCCGTCATGACCCTTCATTGAATAAAGCGGGCTATGACCCAAGAGTCCGAGGTTGGTATAAACAAACCTTAGCTGAGAATCGAGCGGTGACAACAAAGCCGTATGTAAGTGTGACGATGCAAACCTTGGTGGTGACACTGACAGACCCAGTGACCGAGAATGGATCGATCATCGGTGTTGTGGCATCAAACTTGGCATTGGACAAATTGATTGAAGACGTATTAGCCATTCAGGTTCCGGGGAATGGGCGTGCGATTCTGATTGATAAGCAAGGGACGGTCGTTGCTCATCAAAATAAAGATTTCATTCTGAAACAAGTCAATGATATTGCGCCAGAGCTGAGTGTGTCTGGCTTGAACAGTGCTGCGCAAAACTTGACGACGATCTTTACTCAAGTGGATGGTGCCGAGCGAGTCATCATGGCTGAGCCGATTAAAGGCACAGACTGGTTACTTGTGATTGAAATGGATAAAGACGTACTAGAGCAGCCCCTGTTCGATATGTTGATTAGCCAAATCACCACAGGTTTGATTGTATTGATCGTTATGGCTGTAGCAACCTCATGGTTTGTGGCTCGTCAATTAGTTGAACTAGGGCGAGTGAGTGAAGCATTAGCTGATATTGCGGAAGGGGAAGGCGACCTCACACAAAGACTACAAGTGTCGAGCCAAGATGAGGTGGGTCAACTTGCCGATAAGTTTAATGTCTTCGTTGATCGGCTCCATCAAATGATGCAAAACGTCACTCAAGTTTCTACCGCGATGAACAGCGGTGCCGAGCATGCTAATACCAGTGCGATGAAGCGCAGTGATAGTGTAAGCAGGCAACAAGATGAGATCACGATGGTGGCAACGGCTGTGACAGAAATGGCGACAGCAACAGCGGAAATCGCCACGAATGCTGAGAGTACGGCAAAAAGTGCGACTCATTCGGTGGAGTTGAGCGAGCAAGGCTTCCAACAGATGGCTAAAAGCCAATCATCGATCAATGACCTCGCTACTGAGCTAACAAGCGCTGTGTCTATCATCAGTGAGCTTGAAGAGCATGGTCAGCAAATCGCGTCTATCTTAGCGACGATTCGTGAAATAGCGGAGCAAACGAACTTACTCGCGCTCAATGCGGCCATTGAAGCGGCTAGGGCAGGCGAACAAGGTCGAGGCTTTGCAGTGGTTGCTGATGAGGTTCGTGTGCTTTCTCAACGTACTCATGCTTCAACAGAAGAGATCGAAGACAAGATCAAACGCTTACAACAAGCGACCAATGGTGCGGTGAAAGTGATGACGCAAAGCCATGATATGGCGAAAACAAGCGTACACGATGTGGATATGGCCGGAGAGAGCCTAGCTCAAATCCGTGAAGCGATTCAGATGATCAGTGATATGGCGACTCAGATTGCTTCTGCCGCTGAAGAGCAGTCACTGGTTACTGCCGAAATCAATGCGAATACCGAATCTGTTCGTGAAGTGAGTGATGTGATGGCAGTTGATGCGACCGATGCGGTTTCACAAGCCGATCAGCTAAGTCATTTAGCGAGTGACTTGAAACGAGAGTTGTCACGCTTCAAGCTTTAATCTTTAATCGATATTGCAGAAAACAACATAGGTTTAGAAACTAAAGAGCACAGACAGTAATAGGCCTGTGCTCTTTCTTTAATAGCTTCAAATGAGTCTCAGTGCTTATCAAAGAAATCCTTATTGCGAATATATTTGCTCATTAAGTGGTAAGAAAAAGGTCTGATCAACCAACTTAGAACAGAGCGCCCAAGACGTATAAACGTCGGTGTGTTTTCGTAGATCCTGCCGTTATAGAGCCAAAGCACTTTCCCTACATGCCAATACAACAGAGGCACGGGCGGCATGAAGGTGACAATATCTATGTCGCAACAGATACGGTAGGTTTTCTTACTCAAACGGTAGTGCTTTCGAAAATTCCAATCACCAATCGCAGGTTGGCCAAAAGTCACGATTCGCTTAACACAGCCTGGATACTTTTGATCTAGGTAATCTGCGAACACGCAGCCAATTGCACCACCAGAAGAGTGGCCGGTTATAGAAATCCTTTTCCCTTGTTCTAACAAAGGCAAGAGTGTCGCTTCTAAGCGTTCGATAACGGTTTGCCCAAGCTTGTCTTCGTTACGACTCGGCTGGCTTTCTTGAAACATGAGATGATAGAAACCGGCATGTACACGATAGTTCAGCCCAATCTTTTTACAGCTTCTTGTCCATAGTGCAAAAGTGAGTAGCCAGTCAGAAACACTGTGTGATCCCTTGATAACCACAACCACTTCATCTTTGTCACTACTCCATAAAACTCGAATCATGGTTTTGCCAAACTGGTTCTTTATGATGCGCTGTCCATTAGGATCAAAACCGTAACGAGTCTGTTTAAAAACTCTCGGGTAGGCGAGGTTACAAAGAACCGCGTAGCGTTCATATTGGTATCGTTTTAGTGACTTCACGTTTTCATTTCGTAATTATAGTTGTGTAAAACTTTAGCCTTTGAATGTGAAAAGCACATGAAAACGAAGGAGTGTTTCTTTAATTCAATGGAATTGACAGTGTTTTGTGAGTCTGAAAATGGGAATTTGGCCTTTGAATTCCAACTCAAACTCAAAATCTACGAATAAGAACCGTACAAGCTGCACTAAATTCATTCTGTAGAGTTCGATAATTAATCACTTGAATTAAATGATAAAATTTATTGTTGACGAATTTTTTTCATCCGTTAAAGTACACCTCGTTCTCACGGCTTAGGTCGCGGAGAGATGGTGTTTTACTCTTCAGTAATCAGCATCGCATGATTGCGTTGCCCTGGTGGTGGAATT
>NZ_JBFRVX010000756.1:0-596 GCF_041475345.1 Vibrio sp. 10N.222.48.A3
GATTATGGCTGGTGGCTTTAAAGTGAAATTGCAGGCATTTGCCCGTTTCGCTTGCTGCTTGTAAGCGTTTGGTTTGGTGGATTTCGAGATCGGCTCCCCATAACAATACCGAGTGACAAGCACCACTCTTGAGGCATTGCTCGGCTGCCCATAATGCATCGAGGTCGCGTTGAGGCTCGATCACCAAGATGTTATCGAGCTCAATACCTTGGCTGCTAAAAAATTCGGCACAGATCTTCCCCGGTGGGTTAATGAAGATGGCCAATTTTTGTGAGTTTTGTTGAGCTAAATAGGGTGTAAGCAGGCGAAGTTCGCCGATCCCTTGTTGCGATTCAACCTCAATAACACCATGCGTCGGAAAGCCACCATCAAGCTGTTTATCCAGTTGAGGATAGCCTGTTGAAGTAGTACTTCCTTGCGCTGTTGATTGTAACCCTGTCCAGATTAGCTGGCGGTCTTGTAAGTTTTTTATTAGTTCATGCATAATTAAATACCTGTATATTTATACAGTATATTTAACAATGAAAAAGATGCAAAGAGAAATGATGAAAATTAGCGGAAGTAAGTGTTAGTTGATTGATTTAGATACAAAAAAA
>NZ_JBFRVX010000757.1:0-2435 GCF_041475345.1 Vibrio sp. 10N.222.48.A3
CTTGTCGAGGTATTTCAGATCACTGCGAAGTAAGAAATCTTTCTCGTTACGACGAAGGTTTAGCAGTCGCACTTCAAGTTCTTTGGTAATTTGTTTGGCTTCGCTCATTTTAGCGGTGGTGTCCGCAAATTGAGATGTGGTAAACAACAATGAAATCATGCCGAAGATGGAGAACACCCCCAACGAATAGAGCTTTTTCTTTATATTCATATACATGGCTCGTCTTTACTAAATTAACTATAAGTATCTAATTGATCGCATCAAAGCATGGATATATGGCTAGTGCGATCGAGTTATTGTTATGATTTTTTATCAGTAATGGGGTTGAGTTTTTGCAGCGGCCCTGCCCGCCAGTAGTGACATCATCAATACATTCAAACAAAGAAGACCCAACCCATTAACGACAGATTAATCAATAACACATTTTCGCTACATGTACATTAATAGAATTATAAAACTGAGAGACAGATATTTGACGGGGTATAAATAGCTGAACGCCTTGCTATTAAGGCTTTGAATTAAAACAGTTTGGGCAATTATTGATCTGACGGCTGTGAATGACATTTTTTTGGCTCATCAGCGGAGCAAGAACGAAGAGCAATATTGGGAGGTTTTGACTTGTTTTTTAAACGGTGAGTCCATCGATTGGTGATTGTATAGTCGATCGAAAACGGCGAAAAAATGGACCTACTCAATTCGAGTCAGGTCCATTTTTAGATTTCTTAATCAATCGCTTTGTAGCTAATAAGTTAGGGTTCGAACTTAAGGCTGACTAAAACGCTTTTACCATCTTAGATAGGCACTTTAGTAATACCGCTTTCTCATCTTCTTCGATGTCTTGCGTTAATTCATTAACTAGGCTCAAGTGAAGCTGATTGTGGTGAACGTGAATCTTCTGCCCTTCATCAGTTAGAGCAACCACGATTGCACGACGGTCCGTTGGGTGTTCATGGCGTTCGATCAATTCGGCTTTAACCAGCTTTTCGATTTGAACGGTCAATGTACCCGTGGTGATGCCCAGCTTTTCAGCGAGCTCTTTCATTCTTAACGCGCCATGCATACCAAGTACTTCAATGGTGTGTACTTGAGCCAGGGAGTAACCCGTCTCTTTGACTACAGACTGTTCCCACGAAGACATTTTATCGTAGAACTCAGTCAGTATTTGGTTAAGCTGTTCTATATTTCGCATGGTCGTTTGAATGCACTTCAAGAGTAAGATGATTAATCTTATCAAACTTGGCGAGCATTTGTTTATATTCAGAGACGGTTTTATCACTGTTTGATTCAAGAGTAATCGCTGCCGAATAGTGATGTCCACTCACCTTCCACATATGGAAATCGGTGACAGACGCATAAGGCGTTAAGGTTTCGGTCACTGAGTCACGATAATCTTGGTCGATATTCTCATCAAGTAGGATTGGGCTGGTTTGTTTCATCAGGTTCATCGTCCACTTAGCAATCACGAATGCGCCAACCATTCCCATTGCTGCATCTAACCAGTTCCAACCGTAAAACTTACCAAACAGCAGCGCAACAATCGCAAGCAGCGAAGTTAGAGTATCCGCCAACACATGCATGTAGGCTGCGCGTAGGTTGTGATCATGATGGTGTCCGTGATGCTCGCCATGTTTATGACCATGGTCGCTGTCGTGCTCATGGCTATGTGAATGACCGTGATTCTTACTATGATTGTTACTATGATCGTGGCCATGCTCGTGTCCGTGATCATGATGGTGATCGCCAAGTAAAAACATACTCACCACATTCACAGTTAAACCAATACAAGCAACGATGATCGCTTCATTGAACTGAATCGCTTGTGGGTTAAAGAAGCGATGCACTGATTCCACGAGCATCAACAATGCCACAATCCCCAATGCAATCGCGCTGGTGTAGCCCCCTAACACGCTGACTTTGCCGGTACCGAAAGAGAAACGTTCGCTCTCGGCATGTTTCTTCGCATATCGGTATGCAAACAAAGTGATACCAAACGCTGCAGCATGCGTCCCCATGTGCCAACCATCGGCAAGCAATGCCATAGAGCCATAAATAGTGCCCGCAACAATTTCGACAACCATGGTAACGACGGTCAATAACAGGACATAGAACGTGCGTTTCTCACCTTGGCTGTTATGTGAAGAAAAGTGGTGTTGGTGACGTGTTGGAAAACTCAAAATGGCGTCCTTAGCTGATGTTTGTGGTTAGATTATCGTTTTTAATAAAAGCCCTTTGATTGACAAGTAATTTGACAATCAAAGTAATTAGTTGAAATTTAGTTTGATTATCAAAGTTTGTCAACGGCGAATTTGGTTTTCGAAATGGGACGAAAATGAATAAGGCTCACTTAATCAAGAAATAAACTCTGGGGCAGGTCTCTGATTTTGAGTAAAACACTAGCCCTGATCACGGCTCCACTATTCCTCTAAGTAACTAGG
>NZ_JBFRVX010000758.1:0-3640 GCF_041475345.1 Vibrio sp. 10N.222.48.A3
TTCAAAACTTTTTTCAAGCGCTTAGCTTGGCTAATTTGACCTGCTGATTCGTTTTCGCTTTTGAAACCAAAGCTTCGAAGCCATCCCGTGTCAGCGAGGTGGCATTATAGAGATTTCGATCACACTGGCAAGCCCTTTTTGAAGTTTTTCTCGTTTTTTTATTCGTTCGATTAAAAAGAGCACAAAACGCCTCAAAAGTAGGCTTTTCTCTTACATCTCTTGCAATTTCTTAGAGAATAAAGAGACTTTTTCCCAGTTTGTGTACTCAACTTCCTTGGTTGTATCCGTTTCTCCACCTGTCATATTCATAATGAAGCGAATCATGGTTTTATCGAACCAGTTATAACGTGGGTAATAGAGGGCACCAGCGAATACACCGATTAGAGTCGGCTGCCATGGAGACTTAAGAAGAAACTTCTTAATATAGGCGCTACCTTCAGGAGTATCTTTGCCTTGGTCTTCTTTACGAGCTGTTAAGTTAACGCAAAAGAAAGCAACCTTGTTCGATTGCAACTGAGCAAGGTTGGCATCAATGAACTTATATAGCTTCTTATTAAGGTGGCCGTAACGAATAGATGCACCAATCAACACTCTATCGTATTGAGCAAAGTCGACATTACTAATAGTGTGCAGATCTTGAAGCTCACATTCGAACTCATTCATTTCTTCTTTTATATAGTTCAAGATTTTCTTGGTCTGCCCTTCACGGCTTGAATATAAAAATAGAGCTTTTGCCACAATGTTGTCCTTAGCTACGCCAAAACGTAGGGGTCAATAAAATTAATAAGGTGAATATCTCTAAACGACCAAACAGCATAGATACGATCAACACCCATTTGGCCTTATCATTCACATCGCCGAAGTGCATTGCCACTTCACCTAAGCCCGGGCCAAGGTTATTCAGCGTTGCCGCTACGGCAGAGAAAGCGCTTAGCTCATCCATCCCCGTAGCAATAAGAGCCAACATACAAACCACAAAAACTAATGCGTATGCAGAGAAGAAGCCCCAAACCGCATCAACGACACGTTGTGGTAGCGCCGAACCACCAACCTTGATGGTATAGACAGCACGCGGGTGAACAAGACGCTTCATTTCACGAGCACCCTGTAAAGTAAGCAGTAATATTCGAATGACTTTCATACCGCCACCCGTTGAACCTGCACAACCACCTATAAAAGAAGAGAACAGAAGCAACACAGGTAAGAATAGCGGCCACTCAGAGAAACCGGTTGTGGTGAAGCCTGCGGTTGTTGAAATAGATACTGTCTGGAACAAGGCTTGATCGAAAGCATCATAATACGAGTCATAAGAATGGTGATTCAACAGTAATAAGAAACAAACTAAGAACAGCACGACTTGAATAAAGATAAAGGCACGGAACTCAGGATCTTTCCAGTAATACTTAGGATGTACACCACCAGAAGCAAATGCCGCAAAGTGAAGAGAATAGTTACATGCAGATATAAGAAGGAACACGACCGTAATCATGTTGATAGCAGGACTGTTGAAATAGCCCATGCTTGCATCGTGCGTTGAGAAGCCACCAATTGCGATAGTCGAGAAACTATGGCTAATAGCGTCAAAGAAGCTCATACCTGCAAGCCAAAATGCCACTGCACAAGCAATTGTTAAGCTGAGATAGATGTACCAGAGCGCTTTTGCCGTTTCAGCAATACGCGGTGTCATCTTACTGTCTTTTACAGGACCTGGGATTTCAGCACGATACAGCTGCATACCACCGATACCCAGAACAGGAAGAATGGCTACCGCCAATACGATGATACCCATACCACCAAACCATTGTAGGAACTGACGGTAAAACAGAATTGCCTTAGGGAGATCATCAAGGCCGACAATAACCGTCGCACCAGTTGTAGTTAATGCAGAAAAGGATTCGAAGAAAGCATCGGTTACCGAAACACTCGGGTTATCAGCGATCAAAAACGGTAACGCACCCGCACTGCCGATTACCGTCCAGAACAAAACAACAATCAAAAAGCCATCTCGCGCCTTCAATTCATGTTTATAGCGTCGGTTTGGAAACCAGCAAGTTGCTCCAAAAAATAATAGAACAAAGAAAGTCGTCACAAATGGCACACCCGCACCATCTCGATAGATCAGTGCGACGAGCGCAGGTGCGAGCATTGATACACTAAAAAGTGCTAATAATAATCCGACGATTCGAATAATTGAGCGAAATTGCATGAGCTATTGAACGAAGCGAAATGCTTCACACTTCCTAGTTGTCTTTGACTTTCGTTACCAGTGCCTTAGCACCGCTTTTATTGATCATGGTTTGGGTAAACGAATCTACCTGAAGGAGCTCTATTTCAATAATAAGCTCAACTTGCACACCATAATCCGCTTGGACTTCAACAGCCTGATGCTGAGCCATAATGGATTGCGCAATTGGCACAAAGCCATAGTCTAACTCTAGCCGTAATTTTGTGGTTATTTTTTTCTCGATAGTTTGAAGCAGCTTGAGAGCTTGTTGCACTCCACCACCGTAAGCCTTTACTAGGCCACCCGTTCCAAGCTTGATTCCGCCAGAATAACGAGTAACAACAGCCGTCAGTTCACCAACGCCAGAACCAGACAGTTGCGCCAAGATAGGCTTACCCGCAGTACCAGATGGCTCTCCATCGTCACTAAAGCCCCATTGCATTGAGTCTTCAGGTCGCCCTGCAGCAAAACCCCAACAATTATGTCGCGCTGATGAATGCTCTTTTTTTACCTGTTCTACGAACTGTTTAGCAGCTTCTACACTTGGAGTATGAGCAAGATGAGTAATGAAGACGCTCTTCTTTATCTCTTCTTCAAACAGAGCCGACGCTGACGGTATTAAATAGGGCTGTTCATTCATATCGTTAACTTAATTAATAAGAGCGGCGAAGTGTATCACGCGTGAATAATAAGGGTTAGAGGATCTGTGCCATCGCACAATGTTAAACAATTGTTTAAAAAATGTATTGAAATTCACCAGGCAGAGGTACAGACTAGAATAACTGGTCTTACCAGGTATTCTACAATAATAGAAAGATAACAAGATTCTCTCAAACAATCGTGGATTGTATGTCATGGAGATAGACAATGATTTACCAAGCTAACACCTTACAGGTAAAGGAATTACAAGATGGTATTGCAGAACTTAGCTTCTGTGCTCCGGCCTCTGTAAACAAACTCGACCTTGCTACTTTAGAATCACTAGATAAAGCGTTAGATGCTCTTAATGCTCACGCTGGATTACGTGGTTTAATCTTAACTTCAAACAAAGACGCGTTCATCGTAGGCGCAGACATCACTGAATTTCTTGGCCTATTTGCTAAGCCAGAAGCCGAACTTGATGAATGGTTAAGATTCGCTAATTCAATTTTCAGCAAGCTCGAAGACCTTCCTGTCCCAACTCTTTCAATGATGCGTGGCCATGCCCTTGGCGGCGGCTGTGAATGTGTACTCGCTACCGATTTCCGTATCGGTGACAAGACCACCAGCATAGGCCTACCAGAAACCAAACTTGGCATCATGCCTGGCTTTGGTGGTTGTGTGCGTCTGCCACGTGTTATCGGTGCTGACAGTGCAATGGAAATTATCACGCAAGGCAAAGCATGCCGTGCAGATGAAGCACTTAAAGTTGGCTTG
>NZ_JBFRVX010000759.1:0-406 GCF_041475345.1 Vibrio sp. 10N.222.48.A3
GCCCTTAATAGGTCATGTGCTGAATGATGGACATCAAGCTCTGCCCTTATCGTGCTCACCAAGTGGTGCACAGCAGGGAAACTCTCTATATCGAATAGCTTTGGTACATGAACCGATCCCGGCTTTGCGACTCGGCCAATATCATTACGAAGCAGGTCGACGATCATCAGGTTTTCTGCCTGATCTTTCTCAGCATTCAACAGGTCTTGTGCATTGGCGTCATCAATCATGGAATTTTCAGAACGAGGACGTGTCCCTTTGATCGGCTTGGTTTCAATGGTGCCACTATTGAGCTCTAAAAAACGCTCAGGTGAGACACTGAGAATGGTGCAGCCTGCTAAACGGATAAAACCAGAGAATGGAGCTGAGTTGTACTTCTCTAACTTTTCATAAGCGAGCCATTCAC
>NZ_JBFRVX010000760.1:0-2203 GCF_041475345.1 Vibrio sp. 10N.222.48.A3
CACGTGCTTTCTTAATTGCTTTTGCAACAAGATAAGCGGCGCCGCCAACAGCCATTAGGTAAACTGACTTATGTTGTTTGATTGATTCAACGGTCGCAGGGCCACGTTCTGCTTTACCAATCATGCCCATAATGCCAGTTTCTTCTAGCATCATGTCGGTGAACTTATCCATACGAGTAGACGTTGTCGGGCCAGCAGGACCTACCGCTTCATCACCCACAGCATCAACAGGGCCAACGTAGTAAATGAACTTACCTTTCAGGTCGACGCCTTCTGGTAAACCTTCACCACTTTCAAGCATGCCTTGAATACGCTTATGCGCTGCATCACGACCGGTTAAGATCTTGCCTGATAGAAGAACCGTTTCGCCGGTCTTCCACTCTTGAACGTCTTCTTTAGTAATTTCATCAAGGTTAACAAGGCGTGTATTTGCGCCTGCTTCCCAAGTAATATCTGGCCACTCTTCTAGCTTAGGTGGCGTTAGTTCTGCAGGGCCGCTGCCATCTAATGTGAAGTGTACGTGACGCGTTGCCGCACAGTTCGGGATCAAGCAAACAGGCTTAGAGGCTGCGTGCGTTGGTGCTGTTTTGATTTTCACGTCAACCACAGTCGTTAGACCGCCAAGACCTTGTGCGCCAATGCCCAGTTTGTTTACACGGTTGAAGATATCTAAACGAAGCTCTTCTTCTGCGTTCTCTGGGCCTTTGTCGATAAGCTCTTGGATATCGATGTGTTCCATCAGAGATTCTTTAGCGAGTACCGCGGCTTTCTCAGCCGTACCACCAATGCCTATGCCTAGCATGCCCGGTGGACACCAGCCCGCACCCATTGTTGGTAGCGTCTTCTCTACCCATTCTGCAATATCATCAGAAGGGTTCAGCATAACCATCTTGGTTTTGTTCTCAGAACCGCCGCCTTTTGCCGCGATTTGAATTTCAACTTTGTTGCCTGGAACCATATTAATGTGAACAACCGCTGGTGTGTTGTCTTTGGTATTAATACGCTTACCTGCAGGGTCCATTAGGACAGATGCACGCAATGGGTTATCTGGATTGTTGTAAGCTTGACGAACGCCTTCATCAACCATCTGTTGTACTGTTTGATCCGTTTCCCACCTAACATCCATACCGATGTTCACGAAACAAGTAACAATACCCGTATCCTGACAAATTGGACGATGGCCTTCCGCAGACATACGCGAGTTGATAAGAATCTGAGCAATAGCATCTTTAGCTGCTTGGCTCTCTTCTTTCTCGTACGCTTTTTCTAGGGCTTGGACAAAGTCTAAAGGGTGATAATAAGAAATGTACTGAAGTGCGTCAGCGACACTGCTGATCACATCTTGCTTACGAATAACCGTCATTGCATGCCTCTTTATTGTTCTGGTTCCATGTGGGTTCATCGTTTGGCTATGTGTGCCGAATCGGATTAGATGGTTTAGCTTTTTATTGTGTTGAGCTGTATTTAGTTGCTTTAGCAATCGCTTGCATAGCTGTAAACTAAACCACTTGGATTACTCCGTTCTAATCAAGAACCCATTTTATTTTCAATTTATGATACTCTTGCTTCCTCTCACACGCCATGCAGTGATCGAACTCTTTGTCACAAATTAAACAAATGAATAACAACGAATTTCGCTCTATCCAAATCAAGCCGCTTGAATATCAATCAACTTTAGCTAAACAGCTGTTTTCTCATATTGAAAGCGTGCCGTGGGCAATGCTATTACGGTCGGCCTCAGAAAGCCACGTTGATAGTCGATACGACATTTTAGTTGCTCAACCCATCGCCACCTTCGAGACAATCGGTGCAAAAACGACCGTCAATGTTAATGAGACGTGCGAGGTTTCAGAGTCAGACCCTTTCGAACTACTCGACCAATATCAGCAGCAATTACTACCCGCAATCAGTGAGCACCCTGAACTGCCTTTCGTTGGTGGTGCTTTAGGGTATTTTAGTTACGATTTAGGGCGACGAGTAGAAGCTCTTCCCTCTCTTGCTAAGCGTGATATTTCTGCACCAGACATGGCGGTTGGATTGTATGAATGGGCTGTGATTGTTGATCATAAGCTTAAAGCTGCGTTCCTTGTTGGGCAAAACATTGATACCCATTGGGATTGGTTAACTCAACAACAATCGCCAAGCCAACAAGCAGAACAAGAAGAACAAGAAGAACAAGCAGAACAAGCAGAACAAGCAGAAC
>NZ_JBFRVX010000760.1:2921-3179 GCF_041475345.1 Vibrio sp. 10N.222.48.A3
AAGCAGAACAAGCAGAACGAACTCATCAGAAGTTTGGATTAACCACCCCATGGCAATCCAATATGACTGAACAAAGTTATGCCAATAAATTCGATAGCGTTCAAGAGTACTTGTTGTCGGGTGACTGTTATCAGATAAACCTTGCTCAGCGCTTCAATGCCCAATACCAAGGCAGTGAATGGCTCGCTTATGAAAAGTTAGAGAAGTACAACTCAGCTCCATTCTCTGGTTTTATCCGTTTAGCAGGCTGCACCATTC
>NZ_JBFRVX010000761.1:0-298 GCF_041475345.1 Vibrio sp. 10N.222.48.A3
ATGTTATAACATAACAATTGCGTGTTGTTAATGATAATAGTTGCTAATTGGCTCGGTTTTTTATCGGACGTGAGTATGAAAAAAGCCCCACTTAAATCAGTGAGGCTCTAATTTTTGTATGCGGTTCTGATTCTAACAGGCTTTATTGGACGGTATCAGTCAGCTGTAAAAGCTGTTTGAGTGACAGTCACTATGCCCTGTTTAAAATAAGCTTGGCTCCATTGGTGAGCCTAGATCTGTTTAGGTCAATGCGCTTGAGTTAATATCGGGATACTAAGCATTAAGCATTAAGCATTAA
>NZ_JBFRVX010000762.1:0-6468 GCF_041475345.1 Vibrio sp. 10N.222.48.A3
TTATTTGTCCTGCTTTAATACCAACCAAAAGAAAGTCGAAACATTTCATGCTTAAAGTGAAATGAAACGTAAGAGGTTTCGTATATGAGCAGTGCAGAACGAAGACAGCAAATTATGGCGCACATACGTAGCCATGGCTCAGGCAAAGTGGATGAGTTTTCAGACCAGTACAATGTTTCCGCAGTCACGATTCGACATGACCTCAATTTGCTCGAAAAAGAAGGCTGCGTATTTCGTTGTTATGGTGGCGCAACGCTTAACCCTAACTTTGCATTTGACCAACCTTTGTACCGCAAAGATCAGCTTAATCGCAGTGCCAAGCAATCCATTGCTCAAGTAGCAGCGAATCTTATTCACGATGGTGAGGCGGTTATCTTAGATTCAGGTACCACAATAGGTCTTATGCCTCAGTATTTGATGAACAAGCAACAATTGGTTGTCATGACCAATGCACTCAATACTGCTTATCAACTTAGTAAATTCGAAAACATCGACCTTCATGTTGTCGGTGGAAGCCTTCGCCGAGCGTCTTGTTCATTGATTGGAAATCATGGAGAGCAACAAATCCGCTCTTACCTTTTTGACAAGCTGTTCCTGGGCGTGGACGGATTCGATCTACAGGCTGGAGTGACCACGCCGGACTCTCAAGAAGCACAAGTTAACCGATCTATGTGCGAAGTCGCTCGCCAAATTATTGCTGTTACGGATTCAAGCAAATTTGGGCGAAAGAGCTTTTGTATGATCCGCGCAGCAAACCAAATCGATGTATTGGTAACCGATAGCAATATTCCCCACGCAACGCACCGAGCGCTCATTGAAATGGGTGTTGAAGTGATTATTGCCGATCAAACTGTTAACTAGGAATAAATATGAAAGCGTTACTTTCTTTAATTGAACAGCATAAGCAAGGCCAATCAACTGGTATTTACTCTGTTTGCTCGGCGCACCCGCTAGTTCTTGAAGCCGCCATTAAACAAGCGGCACAAGATAAACAATTGGTGCTCATAGAAGCGACGTCTAATCAGGTGAATCAATTTGGTGGCTACACCGGAATGACACCGCAAGATTTTTCTAGCCATGTGTTCTCTTTAGCTGAACGTCTCAATTTTCCTGCAGATAAAGTTGTGTTGGGTGGTGACCACCTTGGCCCAAACTGTTGGCAAAACTTATCTTCAAGTCAGGCAATGGAATATTCAGCTCAGATGATACATGACTATGTTTGTGCAGGATTTAAGAAAATTCACCTCGACTGTTCAATGCCTTGTGTTGATGACCAACTGCCTCTTAGTGAAGAACTAATGGCAGATCGTGCCGCAAAGCTGTGTGTGGTTGCGGAGCAGGCATGGAAAAGTATTGGCGGTGAAGCGCCTGTTTATGTAGTTGGAACGGAAGTACCTACTCCAGGCGGTGCACTTGACTCGCTGCAGGAAGAGTGTATCGAAGTGACTAAGCCAGAGAAGGCGTTGGCAACATTGGATGCTCATCATCGGGCATTCAGCGATGCTGGACTTGGTTATGTCTGGCCGCGAGTTATTGCTTTAGTTGTTCAGCCGGGCGTTGAGTTTGACCACCATATGGTGCACCACTATCGAAGTCATGAGGCTCAATCACTGAGTAAGATGATCGATAGTCAGCCACACCTTGTGTTTGAAGCTCACTCTACCGACTACCAGAACCCACCAGCCTACCACCAACTAGTGGGTGACCATTTCGCCATTCTTAAAGTGGGTCCTGCTCTGACATTTGCTTTGCGTGAAGCTCTCTATGGCCTTGAACGCGCCGAAAAAGAATGGCTGGGAACTCATCACTCTTCGCATTTACGTGACACCATTGAACAGGTAATGCATGAACAACCAAGTTATTGGCGCTCACACTACTCAAGCAAAGGCCACCAGCAATTCCTTGATTGCAGCTACAGCCTGAGCGATCGCATTCGTTACTACTGGACTCATCCAGAAGTGAAAGCATCGCAGAAGGCTTTATTTGACAACCTGGCTGCCAGTCCGTTGCCAGTAACGATCCTTAGCCAATATTTGCCAAATCAGGCTAAGGCCATTTCTCAAAATCAAATTGAAAACCATCCCGCTGACATCGTAATTCACAAGGTTATGGAAGTGACTGAGGTCTATTCCGCAGCCTGTTATTCAAATGCAGTGGTTTGTAAGGAGACGATTTAATGAACCTATTTTTAGGCTACGAACAGCCATGGCTAGAGCAACATAATGGTATTCATACAGCGAAAGAAATCAGCCATCAGCCACGCTTATGGCGTGCATTGGCCGATATTTTGGAGCAACAACATGATGCGGTAAGTGCATTTTTGAATCCACTGTTACAACACTCTGACTTACGCATCATTTTGACAGGTGCAGGTACGTCAGCTTTTGTTGGTGATGCAGCCGCGCCGTTTATTCAACAAGGAGTTGGTTTCCAAGTGACGTCAATTCCAACGACCGATTTAGTGTCAAATCCTGAGCAGTACCTTGACCCATCTCGTCCGACCCTGCTTGTCTCTTATGCACGCTCTGGCAATAGTCCTGAAAGCGTCGCCGCAGTGGCACTGGTCGAACAATTGGTTAGTGACTGCCACCACCTGTTTTTAACCTGTAATGGAGAAGGGAGGCTCTCTCATTATGCCCAAACTGCTGATAATGCTTACTGCATGCTGATGCCTGAAGGCTCCAACGATAAAAGTTTCGCAATGACCTCTAGTTTCAGTTGCATGTTGATGGCGACATTGACGCTACTTGGTGGGCAGTCGCCAAGCCAATGGAATGAACAAATAGCCGCGACAGCAACCTTGTGTGAAGACAAGCTAAAACAGTGGCAACCAGCTATTAAAGCACTGGCATGCATGCCTTATGAACGCCTGGTTGTGTTAGGCAGCGGTGGCTTTTCCGGCTTAGCGCGAGAAGCTTCATTGAAATCGTTGGAGCTCAGCGCGGGTAAAGTGATGACGACTTTCGATTCATCGTTAGGTTTTCGTCATGGTCCCAAATTTACCATTAACGACAAAGCATTAGTTATTCAGCTACTTTCTAGCAAGTCGTACACGCGTCAATACGATATGGACCTGTTCAATGAAATCCGTCGAGACAAACAGGCTCTCGGCCATGTTGCTATCTCAGAAGTCGCGCTCAATGAAGAAGGGGTTTTTGAACTTGGGGTATTAGGCTTTGGCGATCAGTGGCTGTGCTTCCCCTTCATTTTGTTCTGCCAAATGTTGGCATGTGAAAAATCACTCCAACTTGGTTTGGGACCAGATAACCCATGCCCAACTGGTGAAGTTAACCGTGTGGTGCAAGGCGTCACAATATACCCATTCAATCAGTAAAGAGTTCTATAAGGAAATTAGACCATGCCAAATATCGTTTTAAGTCGTATTGATGAACGCCTTGTTCACGGGCAAGTAGGTGTGCAGTGGGTGGGTTTTGCAGATGCCAATATTATAGTTGTCGTTAACGATGAAGTAGCAGAAGACACTATTCAACAAAACCTAATGGAAATGGTCATCGCTGATGGTATCGCAATCCGTTTCTGGACAGTAAAAAAGGCTATCGAAACCATCCATAAAGCGGCTGTTCGTCAGCGCATTCTATTGGTTTGTCGTACTCCAAAAGATTTCCGTCAATTGGTCGAAGGCGGCTTACCAATTAGCAGTATCAACGTAGGTAACATGCACTACGCCGAAGGTAAAAAACAAATTGCTAAAACAGTTTCAGTTGATGCTGAAGATGTGGCGGAATTTGCACGACTAAAAGCACTTGGGGTGACATGCACAATTCAAGGTGTACCAACTGAAAGTGCAACTGACATTTTTACTCTTATCTAATAATAAGGACACCAATCATGGAAATAGGACTCTTACAGGCGGTGATGCTCGGCATCCTAGCCTTCTTTGCGGGCCTTGATATGTTCAACGGTCTGACTCACTTCCACCGTCCAGTAGTACTTGGTCCGCTTGTTGGTCTAATTTTAGGCGACTTGCAAACCGGTATTTTAGTCGGTGGTACGCTAGAACTGATCTGGATGGGTCTAGCTCCGCTTGCTGGCGCTCAGCCACCAAACGTTATCATCGGTACTATCGTTGGTACGGCTTTCGCAATTACCACTAAAGTTGAGCCTAATGTCGCGGTTGGTGTCGCTGTTCCTTTTGCGGTTGCAGTTCAAATGGGTATCACCCTACTGTTCTCTGCAATGTCAGCTGTTATGTCTAAGTGTGATGAGTTTGCACAAAACGCAGATACCGACGGTATTGAACGCGTGAACTATATGGCGCTTTCCGTACTAGGTTCATTCTACTTTTTATGTGCTTTCTTACCTACCTACCTTGGTGCAGAGCACGCTGGAAAAATCGTTGAAGTCCTACCAAAAGACCTTATCGACGGCCTAGGTGTTGCCGGCGGCATCATGCCAGCTATTGGTTTCGCAGTACTGATGAAGATCATGATGAAGAATGCTTACATCCCTTACTTCATCTTAGGTTTCGTTGCGGCAGCTTGGGTACAACTCCCAATTCTTGCGATTGCGGCCGCCGCGACAGCGATGGCAATCATCGACTTTATTCGTAAAACAGAACCAACTCCTGTAACTGCACCCGCTGAGGACTTTGAAGATGGAATCTAATGTAAGCAACGAACTAGACCTTCGTAAACAAAACGCTGATGTGCAGCCAGCTCCTGGTGTTAGCGCAGATGAATATGAAAACAAAGAAATTGGCGCTGAGCTAACCAAAGCGGACATCAACAGCATGGCATGGCGCTCATTGTTGCTCCAAGCCTCTTTTAACTACGAGCGTATGCAGGCTTCTGGCTGGTTATATGGTCTGCTACCAGCGCTGAAGAAGATACACACAAATAAAGCTGACCTTTCTAAAGCGATGCAAGGTCACATGGGGTTCTTTAATACACACCCATTTTTGGTGACATTTGTAATGGGTATCATTCTGGCAATGGAGCGCTCAAAGCAGAACATCAACAGTATCCAAAGCACCAAGATTGCAGTCGGTGCGCCAATGGGTGGTATCGGTGATGCGATGTTCTGGTTAACACTATTACCTATCTGTGGTGGCATCGGTGCTGACCTTGCACTCCAGGGCTCAATTATGGGGGCAGTGTTCTTTTTCGTTTTGTTTAACGTGGTGCACTTCGGTCTTCGTTTTGGTCTGGCACATTACGCCTACCGCATGGGAGTAGCGGCCATTCCAGTGATTAAAGCTAATACCAAGAAGGTGGGACACGCCGCATCTATGGTCGGAATGACGGTCATCGGCGCATTGGTTGCAACTTATGTCCGCCTGTCAACAACAGCTGAAATTACCGCGGGCGACGCAGTAGTAAAACTACAAGATGATGTTATCGACAAACTGATGCCAGCGTTCTTACCACTTGTTTATACCCTGACAATGTACGCCTTGGTTAAGCGAGGTTGGAGTCCGCTCAAACTGATTGGCCTGACTGTCGCTCTGGGTGTAGTAGGTCGCTTTATGGGCTTCTTATAAAACTTACCTCCACATGATTAACAGGGGCTGAGTAATCGGCCCTAATAAGGGAAATAGAAATGATTGCAGTAATTTTATCTGGTCACGGTGGGTTCGCGTCTGGTCTAGCAAAAGCAGTATTCCAAGTCATTGGCGAACAGCCTCAGTTTAGGTTTATCGACTTCCCGGAAGAGGCAACTACATCACAGCTTGAAAAGGCAATGCGAGAGGCGATAAAAGAAATTGATTCTGGAGAAGGCATTGTTTTTCTGACTGATTTGCTGGGAGGCACACCATTTCGTACCGCATCTCTTCTGAGTCAGAAAAGAGACGACATTGAAGTGGTCACAGGGACAAACATGCAGATGGCTGCGGAAATGTTACTTGAACGCGATGAGCTTAGTCTGATCGAGTTTCGCAAGCAAGCTGTCGAATGTGGGTATAGAGGAATTACTTCATTGGCTGCGGAAATGGAACAAAGAGCACCAATTACAGATACGGTAGAAGAAGATGGGATCTGAACGACACACGAATGTGCGCAATAGCTATCGAGTTCAGCGGATATTACACGGTGAGACTTGGCTTACCAATGCCTTAATCACTATTAATGGCGAGGGGATTATTGACGCTATCGAGCCATTTGAACCTCAGAAGCATATAGATTTTATTGATTTAGGTGATGTTAGTTTACTTCCCGGCATGATTGATAGTCACGTACATGGCTCAAAGGGCTGCGATGTTATGGATGCTAGCCATGACAGTTTGAACACAATGTCACGTTACTTTGCCAGCCTTGGCGTCACAGCGTTCGTTGCTACGACAGTAACTGCGCCAGTGGCAAAAATTCGGGCTGCACTTCAACAAGTGGCTAAAAGCAAGCGACGGGGTGTTGTCGGTGCTGAAATCCTCGGTGCGTATTTAGAAGGGCCTTACTTCACGGAGAAAAACCGCGGAGCACATCCAACCACATGGTTTAGAGATCTATCTGT
>NZ_JBFRVX010000763.1:0-3681 GCF_041475345.1 Vibrio sp. 10N.222.48.A3
AATAACTACTTATCGAAACTATCTGTTGAAAAGAGCTGCCTTGTTCTCAAGTCTTTTCCCTGCGCTATTTCTGACCACTTACCTACTGTGATTGGTATAAACCTTACTTGCAGACCATTATTATGAAGCATAAAACTGTTTTAACCCTGCTTAGCTTGTCTATCATTATGGCGTCTCCAGCCGCACTAGCTAAACGTATGGGCCCTAGCACGGTCACTGTTGTTACCGAGCAAGTTGATATTCACAAAGTTAGCCAGTCTCTTTCTTTGGTCGGTAAGTTGGAAGCCGAGCAATCTGTAATGATCACTTCTGAAGTGGCTGGCAGAGTGAACTCTATTAACATCAAAGCCAATCAAGATGTCACCAAAGGGCAGATGTTGGTTCAACTCGATGACGACAAAGCAAAAGCAGCAGTTGCAGAAGCACAAGCATATTTAAAAGATGAAAAGCGTAAGCTTGCGGAATTTCAACGACTAGTGAAACGTAACGCGATCACTCAAACTGAAATTGACGCTCAGAAAACTAACGTAGAGATCGCTAATGCTCGCCTAGCTGCCGCTAACGCTAACCTGAAAGATCTACATATCAGTGCACCTTTCTCTGGTACGGTCGGTTTTATAGACTTTAGCCGCGGCAAAATGGTGACATCGGGTACAGAGCTCGTGACGTTAGATGACTTGTCTGTGATGCAGTTAGATCTTCAGATTCCAGAGCGCTACCTTTCTAAACTGTCTAAAGGTATGACAGTAACGGCTCGCACCAGTGCGTGGGGCGATACTCAGTTCACGGGTACTGTGGTGGGTATTGATTCTCGCATTAACGCCGAAACTTTGAACCTTCGAGTTCGAATCCACTTCGATAACAACAATGATTACCTAAAACCGGGCATGTTAGTGGCGGCTGATATGGACTTCCCACCAGTAGAAGCCCCAATAATTCCAGTTCAAGCGCTTGAGTATTCAGGCACTAAGCGTTTCGTTTATGTTATTGGCGAAGATAACAAAGCGACTCGTACCGAAGTATTCCTCGGGGCTCGTCTTGATAACGAAGTCGTGATCGAAAAAGGCATCGAGATTGGTCAGAAGATCGTAGTGCAAGGTATCGTGAACATGCGTGACGGTGTTTTGGTTCAAGAGCTTGCCGTCAATCGCCCTGCTAAACTTGATGGAAATACAGCAGCACAAGAAGGTGCTAACTAATGTTGTTATCTGATGTTTCTGTGAAGAGACCAGTAGCGGCTGTTGTATTGAGCCTGCTTTTGGTTGTGTTTGGTATTGTCTCTTTCAATAAGCTCGCAGTTCGTGAAATGCCCGATATTGAAAGCCCGGTGGTATCGATCAGTACTCGTTATGAAGGTGCATCTGCCACCATCATTGAAAGCCAAATTACCTCCAACCTTGAAGATCAGTTATCCGGCATCAGTGGTATCGATGAAATCGAATCTACGACACGAAACGGATCGTCACGAATCACCATCACCTTTGAACTTGGTTATGACCTCAATACCGGTGTCAGTGATGTGCGTGATGCGGTAGCGCGTGCTCAGCGTTCGTTGCCAGATGAAGCCGATGACCCGATTGTTTATAAGAACAATGGTAGTGGTGAAGCGTCGGTTTACATCAATTTAAGCTCAACTGAGATGGATCGAACGCAGTTAACCGATTACACCGAACGTGTGTTGATTGACCGCTTTAGTTTGATCTCTGGTGTGAGCTCGGTGGATATTTCTGGCGGTTTGTACAAAGTCATGTACGTGAAGCTGAAACCTGCGTTAATGGCGGGTCGTGGTGTTACCGCCTCTGATATTACACAAGCCCTACGTAACGAGAACATTGAAAGCCCGGGTGGCGAAGTGCGTAACGATGCGATTGTGATGTCGGTTCGTACTGCTCGTTCATATACTGAAGCCAAAGATTTCGAATACTTAGTGGTGAAACGTGCCTCTGATAACACACCTATCTACTTGAAAGATGTAGCTGATGTTTACATTGGCGCAGAAAACGAGAACTCGACCTTTAAGAGTGACGGCGTTGTTAACGTCAGTATGGGCATTGTGCCTCAGTCTGATGCCAACCCACTTGAGGTGGCTGACTTAGTCCATAAAGAAGTCGAAGCGATTCAAAAGTTCTTGCCTGACGGAACTCGCTTGGCGATTGATTATGACTCCACGGTCTTTATCGACCGTTCGATCTCAGAGGTTTACAGCACACTCTTTATTACGGGTGGTTTGGTTATCCTCGTGCTTTACGTCTTCATTGGCCAAGCGCGTGCAACGCTGATTCCAGCCGTGACCGTTCCTGTATCGCTAATCTCGTCGTTTATTGCGGCGTACTACTTTGGCTTCTCTATCAACCTCATCACCTTGATGGCACTTATCCTGTCTATCGGTTTGGTGGTCGATGATGCGATTGTGGTGGTTGAGAATATTTTCCACCACATTGAACGTGGTGAATCACCATTGCTTGCGGCTTATAAAGGGACACGTGAAGTAGGCTTTGCGGTAATCGCAACCACGCTAGTACTGGTCATGGTGTTCCTACCAATCTCGTTTATGGACGGTATGGTAGGTCTTCTGTTTACTGAGTTCTCGGTATTGTTGGCGATGTCGGTGATCTTCTCATCTGTCATAGCATTAACCTTGACGCCGGTTCTGGGCAGCAAGATTTTAAAAGCGAACGTGAAACCTAATCGCTTCAATCAATTTGTTGAACGTGTGTTTGGTAAGTTAGAAGCTGGATACAAATCGGTATTGCGCCGTGCTCTAAACTGGCGTTGGGCAGCTCCAATCATCATTATTGCTTGTATGGGCGGTAGTTATGGTTTGATGCAAAAAGTGCCGTCGCAACTGACGCCACAAGAAGACCGTGGTGTTATTTTTGCGTTTGTTCGTGGTGCCGACGCAACTAGTTACAACCGTATGTCTGCCAACATGGACATCGTTGAAGAACGCCTAATGCCGCTGCTTGGTCAAGGATTCTTAAAGTCATTCAGCATTCAATCGCCAGCATTTGGTGGTAATGCGGGCGACCAAACGGGCTTCGTTATCATGATCCTGGAAGATTGGGACGAACGTGAAGAGACAGCACAACAAGCCTTGGGTGAGGTGCGTAAGTCTTTAGCGGGTATTCCTGATGTGCGTGTGTTCCCGTTCATGCCAGGCTTCCGTGGTGGTTCGAGTGAGCCTGTGCAATTTGTACTTGGTGGCTCTGATTACTCTGAGCTTCAGAAATGGGGCGAACTGTTAAAGCAAGCCGCTGAAGATTCTCCAATGATGGAAGGTGCGGACATCGATTACTCTGAGAAAACACCAGAGCTGTTGGTAACCGTAGATAAGCAACGTGCAGCCGAGCTAGGTGTGAGTGTTTCGGATATTTCAGATACGTTAGAAATCATGCTGGGCGGTAAGAGTGAAACGACGTTCGTTGAACGTGGTGAAGAGTACGACGTTTACCTGCGTGGCGATGAAAACAGTTTTAACAATGCCAATGACTTAAGCCAAATCTACATGCGAACTCAGTCTGGTGAATTGGTGACACTCGATACTCTAACGCATATTGAAGAAGTAGCGTCTTCGATTCGTTTGTCGCACTACAACAAGCAGAAATCGGTGACCATCAAAGCGAACCTAATGGAAGGTTACACGTTGGGTGATGCTTTGGATTTCCTTGATGAACAAGCGAT